>JBCBHL010000378.1:0-7125 GCA_038525605.1 Bacteroidota bacterium | reverse complement strand
CGAATATGAGGCTGCTTCAAAAAGAATGTCCTCATATTCGCCAACAATTTGTCCCAACTCATGCCTTTTCTGATGTAATTTCCTAATGCCTCTGTTGCATCCACGCTTACGGATAATCTTATGTGCTTAAACTTTCTCCACAGGTCGCACAAATCAAACTCTTTGAATTTCAGAATACTAAGGTTGGAATTATACCTTAGGTATGTATCTGTTTTTCCTGTTTTGATTAACTCCGTCAATATTTGATAGTGCTCATCCATCAACAGTGGTTCACCTCCAGCAAAGTAGATTTCCGCTGGTTCAGTTGAATAGGCAAGAATGTTTTTCAAAACCTTCGGGTTATTGCTGGTAGCCTTTATCAAGGCTTTCTCACCGGCAGTGTTACTCAGAAGTTTAGCCTCCTCAAACCAGCTGGAACTGGCACCATGCCAACAGGTCCTGCAACGCAAATTACAAATATTGCTAAATCTCAGATCGAGGTAAAAAGGTCGCAATGTCGTTTTCCCTTCGGAATCAGTAGAATCATGAACAGTTTTTATCAGTGTTGGATATTTTTTAAGCGTTTCTGTACGCATACTGCTTTTGCCAGCCTTTTCTTTAAGGTAACAGACAGCACACCTTTTATCTGGGTGTCCTTGCAAAAGCTTTTTCCTAAATGTTTTGACGGATTTCCCATTCCAGATTTTATCGATAACAGCTGCGTCCGTATTCCCTGATAACTGACCGTATGTAATTGATGTGGAACAACAAGCCTTTACTTTACCACCAGTATCCATGTGAAAATGAATCCACGGCATCAGGCACAATTTGCTATTTTCTTTCTCGATCACCTGTGCAATTTAACTGGAAAATACGTGATTTTCTCTTCATCATCAGAGAGAAAAATCACCAACCGTCTTAGGTCAATTACAGCTGATCATCATCAACATCAGTTTGGTTGTTTCATCGCCTGCTTTCATTTTGTAAGGCACGCGACTATTTCGATTAAGTATGAATCTAACCTCAATGGTCACACGTACTTCTTAATAAACTGCTTTTTATTATGTTATATTTTTTTAAGAATGAAGATCAACTCGGCAGATTGATCTCTGACAAACTTGCGGAATTCTCTGCAGCTTACAAAACGATCACTATCGACGAAGGTGATTCTTATTTATCTGAATATGAAAATGACTATAAAGGTCTGGCTTCTATTTCTGCATTTTTGGAGGAATATGGAAATTTGTTAGCCAGTCAAAGCATGGTCTCAGCTGATGCCTGCTACATCGATCCTACTTCAGGAAAAAATGCCTGTATCGTATAATATGCATACAGGCATTTTTGAACTTTTATCAATAGAATTTGAAATTAGAGGCAAGTAGCCAGATACGAGGTTTCTAATTTTATTCGTTGGGGAACAACACTCTGGGAATCGTCATGATCTCAGTTTGTCTGCCATCTATGTAAGTCACCTCTTCCCCATCAAAAAATGCCTCTTCTTCCAGCATGATCCTGATTTCTTTACCCCACTCCTTCAGATAAACCGCATTATTTAGTTCAATGGAATATGCTGTATTTGCATACAAAGGATAATCTCCAGGTCCCGATACTCCACCCTGCTGATCCCATAAGCCTATAGTTGGCCCGGCAGCATGTCCGTGAAAACCGATTGGGTGTGTATAGATTGTTGGTTTGAGTCCCTGAGTTTTAGCCTCCTCAAGTGTCATTTTTAAAATTTCATTTCCGGTCCGTCCTGTTTTGAAGTTATCAGTAAAAACATCCTGCAACTGATTGCCTTTTTTAAATGCTTCCTTTAAAAACTCAGGTACGGATTTCTCCGATTTCCTCAAAACGTAGGCATGCTGCTGAGTATCAGTATTTAATCGTAGATAGGTGATACCAAAGTCTACGTGCAGCAAGTCTCCGGGAATAATCACCTGGTTTTCCGGTCTCGATGAAAATGATCTCAGGTGCTCGGTAGACTCAGGATCTTTTCTCTGAATGGAAACTGTCGGATGAAACCATGCTGTAAAACCTAACTCCCTGATTCTGTCACGATACCACCAGACCACATCACTGGTAGTGGTTACACCTGGCTGTATCACTTTCTCGGACAAACCTTCAGCGATCATTTGATGTGCCATTCTTACAATATTCTGATAGACCATCATCTCGCTGGCAGTTCTTGTTTCCAGCCAGCCTACAGAAAGTTTTTCAGCACTCACAATTCTCTTGGTGAACTTAGGCGCCAGGCTTTCCATCAGGCGATCGTGATGATAGGAAGAAATACCGTCGGCAAGTGCATAGAGGGCAGATTTATTGATACCGATTTTCTTTGGATTCTTTTGAGCAATCAGGTCTGCCAGTGCTTTCCATTGATCGGGTTGCTTTTCTTTGTCCCACACTTTTTTAAATAGCTTTCCTACATCGTATCTGGCCATCGCCATCGTCTCCAAAGGCTTGTCATCACCAGGATTAAAGATCACCAACATCGTGGTTCTTCTAGCTGACTGCCAGGTGGCCGGCAACAAAGTTTTGATAATCGGATCTTCATTATATTCTCTGGCAATGATCACCCACATGTCAATACCTGTTCTTTCCATCAAGGCAGGCAACACAGTTTCAACACGTTCTTCGAGCCAGCGGTCTATCACTTCTGCCCGCTCTTTCATATTGAGGGTTTTAGGAAAATAGGGATTCTGGGCCATCAAATTGCCTGAAAGTATTAATAAAATCGCAATGATCAGTCTCATAGGTTAGTCTTTATTTTTTGCTTGAAAGATAATAATTTCAACTTAAATCAAAGTTGTTATTAGTTCCTATCGGTGATATTTTTTGGCGTCCCAGCAGCATACATTGCAATGAAAATATAGAATTATTCCAAAAATATCTGACAGGAAATCGCTTGTGATTTTTATATTGCATTCCCCAAAGGAATCTAAGGGTTATCACTACAAATAGTCAGGAGATATATGCAAGAAGAAAATACATTTGAATTCGCCCCACTATCAATCGGAACTATGAGGATCGGTGACTGGGGAGCTAAACTAAGCACCAAAGAAACTGAAGCATTCATTGAAGGGTGCCTGAATCTTGGTTTAACAGATTTTGATCATGCTGATATCTACGGAGGTTACACAACTGAGAGTGATTTTGGTAAGGCACTGAAAGCTAATTCTGCATTAAAAAGCCAGGTAAAACTCATTACCAAATGTGGTATCAAAATGATGAGTGAAAACAGGCCTGAACATAAAATCAAGTCCTATGATCTGAGTGCAGAGTATATCATTAAATCCGTAGAAAATTCGCTGAATGAACTTCATGTTGATTATTTAGATGTGCTATTACTGCACAGACCTGATTTACTGATTGATCCGGAAGAGGTGGCAACTGTTTTTGAAAAGCTCAAAAAAGAAGGAAAAGTTTTGAATTTTGGTGTATCTAATTTCACCACTTCACAATTTGAATTACTCAATAGCTACACTCCATTGATCACCAATCAAATTGAAGTTTCGATTCAGCATCTCAGTGCATTCAATGATGGTACCTTAGACCAGTGTCTGCTCAAAAAGATCAGACCAATGGCATGGTCACCACTAGGTGGCGGTGGTCTGATGGGAAAGCCTACCGATGAAAAATCCCTCAGAATCCAAAAAGTAGCAGGCGAACTGGCTAAAAAGTATGAAGCGAGTATCGATCAAATCTTAATTGCCTGGTTGATCAAGCATCCTGCGGGAATCATTCCGGTACTCGGCACCTCAAAGACCGAAAGAATAAAAACTGCTTATGAAGCATTAAAAATTGAATTATCACGAGAGGAATGGTATCAGTTGCTGGAATCCTCACTTGGACATGAGGTAGCCTGATATAATATAAAGAAGAATTGAACAGCGATACTTAAACAATGACTAACCCTAACATAAAAGTAAGATCACAGCATATTGATGGTGCTGAAATTTCATGGTTTGCCCCGATTTGCAACGGTGATTATGAATTTCTCGGAGAAATGGACGATCGTTTTAAAAGCAACTGGGACAATGCATCCGAAATACTCTTGACTGCAGACAAAAATGGTTATAGAAATATTCTTTGTCCGTCCTCCTATCAGGTCGGTCAGGATACCTTAACGTTTGCCTCTGCTGTGGCACCACAAACCAAAAACATCAATCTGCTAACGGCGATCAGGTGTGGCGAAGTACACCCCCCGATGCTGGCAAGAGCTCTGGCTACCTTAGATCATATTTTAGAAGGGAGGCTCACTATCAATATCATTTCTTCCAATCTTCCGGGTATAGACCTGGACTCTCCAGCTCGTTACAGAAGATCGCGGGAGGTCATTGAAATACTTAAACAAGCATGGACCCAGGATGAAATTAATTTTCAGGGTGAATTTTATAACCTTAAACTCGATACTGAACCAGTGAAGACCTATCAGCAGAATGGCGGTCCTTTGCTATATTTTGGTGGTTATTCACCGGACGGCGTTGATCTCTGTGCAGAACATTGTGATGTCTATCTGATGTGGCCTGAAACTGAAGATAAAATCGAGGAGCATATGATTACTATGAGTGAAAAGGCTGCAAAATATGGTAGAACTGTAGATTTTGGCCTGAGGGTACACATGATCGTAAGAGAAACGGAAGAAGAAGCCAGGGCCTATGCTGATCGATTGATGTCGAAACTAAACCTTGACGAAGGCAGAGAAATCAGGGAAAGGGCGCTTGATGCTAAATCATTTGGTGTCTCGAAACAAGCCGAAATGCGTGAGATCTCAGATCAGGATGGCTATGCGGAACCGCATCTTTGGACTAAAATAGGAATGGCAAGAAGTGGTTGCGGTGCTGCGCTGGTAGGTAATCCGGATCAGATAGAAGCCAAACTGAGACGATATATGGATATGGGCATACGGTCTTTCATTTTTTCTGGCTACCCACACCTCAATGAATGTAATGAGTTTGCCAGACTGGTTTTACCACGATTTAAAACTGTTTCACTACCACAGGAACAAGGTAGAATTCCTGAAGCTGCGCCAGATACGCCACTGGCTGCTGGAAAAAGAAAATAAGAGTTAACTACACCCTGTCAAGATGAGTACTTCCGATATTTTGCTAACCATTCTGAGTTGCATGTTTTTCATGGGACTGGTAGCGTGGGTATCCTATCAAAAAACTAAAGGACAAACTCAATCTAAAGATGGTTATTTCCTGGCAGGGAGAAGTTTATCAGGAATTTTCATAGCGGGCTCCCTTCTGCTCACCAATTTGTCGGCGGAGCAACTGGTGGGATTAAATGGATCCGCCTATGGTTTTAATATGACCAGTATGGCCTGGGAAGTAACTGCTGGTCTGGCTATTGTAATCATGGCATTGATTCTTTTGCCGAAATATTTGAAAGGAGCCTTTACAACCTTACCGGAATTTCTAAATGCCCGTTTCGATGATGATGTAAGGCGGCTTTCCGTATTGCTTTTTATGCTGGGATACGGTTTGATAACCATTCCGTCAGTATTATACTCAGGTTCCATAGCCGTTCTGAGACTTTTTGATGTACCTGCATTACTCAATGTTGATTATCCAACAGCACTGGCGATTACCATTTTGTTGATTGGAGCAATCGGCTCTGTATATGCCATCTTTGGCGGGTTAAAAGCAGTTGCAGTTTCTGATACCATCAATGGAATCGGTTTATTAATCATTGGATTGCTGATCCCGATATTGGGACTGGTTGCTCTTGGCGAAGGGAATATGATTTCCGGAATAGACGTGCTTTTATCAAAAGAAACGGAGAAACTTAACGCTATCGGTACCGCAGATGATCCTATACCCTTAGGTACCATATTTACTGGAATGATACTGGCCAATCTCTTTTACTGGGGTACAAATCAGTACGTTATTCAAAGAACGCTGGGTGCCAAAAATCTCAAAGAAGGACAAAAAGGTGTGATACTTTCCGGGTACTACAAATTGCTGGTTCCATTTATGATGATGTTGCCGGGAATCATCTCTTTTCATCTTTATGGTGAATCATTGCGGCCAATCGACCTTGCCTACCCTACTCTGGTAAGAAATCTGCTACCTGTTTATCTTTCAGGTTTTTTCCTTGCAGTGTTGTTAGGAGCAGTCTTCAGTTCATTCAATTCTCTGCTAAACAGTGCCGCGACAATGTTTGTATTGGATGTATACGAACCACTTAGTAAAAAGCCACTCAGTGAAACTAAATTAATTAAAGTTGCTAAAATCGCCAGTATTGTCATTGCGATATTCTCTTTTATTGTGTCACCTTTGCTGCAGTTTGCACCGAAAGGACTATGGGAAATTATCCGGATATTCACAGGCTTTTACAACATTCCGATCATTGCCATTGTGCTGACAGGTTTGTTCATCAAAAGAGTCACGGCACTGGGTGCTAAAGTTGCCATTGTATTTCACGTGGTGGCATACGCTGTATTCAGGTTTATCCTGGACTTAGATATACACTATGTACATGTTTACGCGATTCTATTTCTGATGGATACCGCTATTATGTTATTGATTGGCTACATCAGACCTAATCAGAAAAAGTGGGAATTTCAGAAAAGCAAAGATACTGTTGACATGGAACCCTGGAAATACGCTTATCCTGCTTCTATTTTGTTGCTCATATCTATTATAATTTTATATGTAACATTTTCGCCACTAGGTTTAGTTTACGGCATAAGCACAACCTATTGGATAACCATAAGTGCTTTAATAATTGCAGCAGCGATCATCAGTTGGATAATCCTTAAAAAGCAGGCAAAGGACAGAAAAAAACACTACTCCTCATAAAATTCGATGAGAGAGCCAAAGTAAGTATTATTCCATCCATACACAATGTCGTCAAAGTCTTCATCAGGGATATTGGAATGTCTCAATTCCACCGATGTACCCTGTTTATGTTCATGAAGAATAATTTTCACGATTGACTTCTCTTCCTGATCCCCGAAATACCATTCTTGTTCAATACTCTTCCCCGGATCGAAGGCCAGGTTTTTTCCGACAATGCTACCATCCCACAGTGAAAACTCAGATCCGGGCTCGGTTGACATTTCAACTTTATCGCCTGTCCAAAGCTGGATAGTTCCAGAAAAAGTTAATGCTGAGTAAACCACCTCAGGTTCTGCCGGAA
>JBCBHL010000377.1:0-7152 GCA_038525605.1 Bacteroidota bacterium | reverse complement strand
TTAAAAAAGATGAAAACTCAAAATAACAACACAAAACAAATATTGAAATCAACAGCTGCTTCTTCTTTAGACATTTCACTCTTGTTTTTTACCGAATCGCTGTTGTCAGGACCTGCGAATGCAGACCCGATAGCGATAAAGAATGCTAATGCCATTGCTGCTGTTGATTTCAATATTTGTTTTGTGTTGTTATTTTGAGTTTTCATCTTTTTTAACTTTTTGTATTTTGAGTATGACCTTGTGCTTAACTCTATGCCAAACGATGTGCCATTATTTTTAAGTATCTGTAAATCAGTTATTTAAATGAAATTAGCTATCCGAAAAGTGTATCAATACTGAACACTATCGGACACTTGTTACCAGAAATGAACAATGTAACCTTTTCAGAAGAGGTATTTTAAGAGATTTCGTTCACGAGCGTAACCACTTCTTCGGCACATCCCCAGGAGACCGTGTATCCACCGCCACCATGACCGTAGTTATGAACTATGTTATCAGTTCTTTCAAGTCTGACCCTTGTTCTGCCTGGCCTCAACCCGGCGGTGACTGATTGAATGTTAACTTCTTTTAAGTTGCTGTCTAATTCCCGGCATCTTTGGATGATACCATTGGTATATTGATTTTCAGCTGTATCAGTTTCCTTTCCTTTGATAGCTGTACCACCCAGGACCAGGCAATCGCTTCTTCGGACTATGTAGGCAACTTCATGTGGGACATCA
Organism: Bacteroidota bacterium; assembly: GCA_038525605.1. Taxonomy (GTDB): domain Bacteria; phylum Bacteroidota; class Bacteroidia; order Cytophagales; family Cyclobacteriaceae; genus JANSWY01. The sequence continues at coordinate 6,433 of JBCBHL010000377.1, read as the reverse complement.
CTTACAGGGGTCTCAGCAGTAATACTGGTGACACCATCCTGTAAATCTACTTTTACAATCTGGCCATAGATCGGATACATTTCCCGGTCATTCATCAGTTTTCTGGCTCCCAGCCCTGTACAGTTGATCACCGCAAAGGAGCACTTTGCGAGTCCGAAGATATCATCCACCTGAGCTAACTCAACGCTTCCTCCCAGTTCTTTAAACATGTTCAGCAAAAAATTAAGGTAGATATGGGTTTCAGAAATTGGTACCATTGCCTCATAGCCAATCTTAAACTGACTGGGTATCTGGTTTGGTTGGAGTTCGGTAAGCCTTCCTTCCGGAAAAGACTTTTTCCACCAAGCCTCCGATTCGTGATTCAAATACAACTTGAGTGGTGACATAGAAACACCGGAGTGTGCAACCTGTGCCAATTGTTCAAATTTATAATAGGTACTGAGACTCCACTCATTTGCTTTGTGCTGAGGCATTATCTGGTAGGGAAACCAGATAGCGGCAGCTACCGCTGATGTGGTGTTTTGAGGTAATTGCTTGGCGACAATAGACACTTTGTAGCCAGCTTCCAACAGGCAGATACCGGTAGTAATTCCAGAGATGCCGCAACCGATGATTTTAATGTCTGTCGCCATTGATGATCATTTACTGTTGATTTTTTAGTGCTTAGATGGATCTTCTTTAGTTTTTCTTTTCCTAGAGAAAACCTCCCAAATGAAAATAAATGGCATGGCAAGAAGGATCGTTACAAGGACGAGTCTTTCAGAGGCTTCTTTGTAAACTGCCGTAGGAAAGTCGACAAATATAGTACGGAAGAATTCTTTTGGTCTGGAAATAGCTAAGGCAATCAAAGCGATAACGCCCCCAATCAACGAAATTTCTACTATCAACGATATGGTTTCAGCGCTTGCCATCGATCAGTTGGAAGGACTAAAATAGAATTCGCCTTTCAAAGAAGTGGATTCCCAGGGCACTTGCTTGCCGCCACTTCTTTCCTCTACCTCGCTTCTCACCTTCTTAAACATTTGCTCTATCGTAATGCCGGGCGTATTCATATACTTCAGCAGCGCAGAAGTGTAAAGTCCATTGCTGCCTGTACCGTCGGAGGCAGTATTGCCCGGCGATGTGGCATAAGCGATCATTGATCCTGTTGGCGCATTCATAAAGGCAAGTCCTGAACCATTCGAAGAGCGATTCCAGCTTCTTTCAAAGGGGTTGTTCCTACAGGCATCCAGCACAATAATATTTACTTTACTTTCTGCATATTCCATAAAAGCAAGTACCCTGTCAGCAGCGATGCAATCATATTCAATTTGTTGCTCGTTTTTCAGATCTGCTTCTACAGGAATCATGTAATTTCTACCTTTATATTGGATGCCATGTCCTGCGTAATAGAATAACCCAACTTCATATCCTTTTAGGCGCTGTCCGAAAGCGTCGATGGCTTTTTTCATTTCTTTTTGAGATACATTGTCATAATACATGACATCAAATCCCAGGTTTTTGAGGGTCGAAGACATAGCCCTGGCATCATTGACCGGATTTTTGAGCGGGCTTGCCGTGTAAGACGAATTTCCAACAATCAATGCCAGTTTCTTTTTGTAAACACCCTCAGAACTATTGGTTGTGGTATTTGTATTCGGAGTAACATTATTAGTAGGGGTCACATTATTGATGAGGGAGGAATTTTTCTTTTTTTCAGGAGGTGGATTAAAAGTCTGTTTCTTTTTGGTTGGGGGTGATGCAATATCGCTACTGCCATCATCACCACGGATACTATTGACCAGCTCCTCATGATCGTAAAAATTATCATCTGTATCGTAGGAATACAATGATCCGGCATTGATAAAATCCTCTCTTGCGAATGCTATGTCACTGAGTGTAGCCCTAGTTTTAATCAGCAATATTTGAGCGAGGTATTCATTAGCGACCTTTACCCCATCGATATTCTCAAATTCCGAGAAATGCTCAAAGCTTGTATCCATGTATTCGGTTCGGCATTTATAGCCTGTAGCCTGATCATAATAATTGATGAAATAATTGCCGTTGGGACCAGTGAATTGTACTTTGTCATAAGTTGCCCTGTATTTATTGATTCGCCTGGAGCCGATAAACTGGACAGTGTAATTGTAATCTCTGTAATAAAGCTCAGGCATAAACAGGTTGTAGCACTTCTGGATGGCTATGTCCTGGTATGTTAACTGAGTGGTAACGCCATTGTTGATGACATATCCCGAATTCCCATCGAACTCGAAGTGATAGGTTTCCTGACCGTTTGTATAGTAATAAGTTTTTCTACCAAAAGGATATTCATACTCATCAATTACTTCGATATCTCCCATCATGGTGCTACCTGTCTTGATCGTTTGATAGCTTTTAATAGATTGTAACCTCTGACTACCGCCGGTAACGTTTATGTATCTTTTGATGATTTCTTCGGCGGTTTGTGCATTGGTAAATAGATTACCAAACAGCAGTAGGAAACAAAGTATGTAATTAGACTTTTTCATGATTACTTGGGATTGGTATTAGATATTATCGCGTTACGTTTTATATAGATCAATTTTCGAAATTGTAACTGTCAAACTTTATAATTTCAAGAAATTATTCCTCCTACCTTCGTTCGCCGGAGGCTTCTGAAGGCGAGGCGCAGAAGCTTCGGCGGATAAGAGAATTAAATATAAAGATCAACTAGTACTTCAATTGAAAATATGCATCATAAATCTGTCGCGATAACCTTTAGTACTAAGATAAAAAATCTCGTCTAATCTTATGGCGTATTTGCCCGGGTTGACTAAAATTATAGAAGATTCTAATATAAAAAAGGAATGATTCAAGGATTGTGAGCCAGCAACTTGCTAATTATTGAAATAAGTCTTATATTCATTTAAGAATTAAACTATTCAAATTATGCTAATCCTAACTAAAAAAATGAGCAGATTTTCTGTTGACTACAGAGAATCTGGCCCTCCTGATCAATTACGCAAGACACCTGATTCTTCATTGTTTATTTACTTCGACGATACGCTGTAGCCTGTCAATGGTTAGATAATATCATATCACCATATCGACATGTATTGATTGCGAGAGACCCTGGCTGTTTTTCGCTTGTAGATTCATATTAACAATCAATTTCTTAATCCGACAGAAAAATGAGATACCTTATTTTAATGGGAATTCTATGCCTGATATTCTCTTGTTCATCTAACAATACCGTTGTAAGCAATAAAAATGTTTCAAGTGACAAAATACTGCAGGTCAGCAGTGACGTTAATTTCTCTGCAGACGTCTCAGAATTGTATGAGCAGATATCCAGCGTTAAGCTACAAATCAAAGGAAGGGAGTTCCTTGAATCAATTGATAAAATTGAAATAAAGCAGAACAAAATCTTTGTGCTGAATAGATTTGGAGCAAATGCAGGTTTATATGCTTTTGATGCAAACAGCGGACGGTTTTTAGGAACGTATGGGGAGCGCAACGACGGGATTGGCAGCTATTCGACACCTTATGACTTCATTGTGGATGAAGCCAACAACAAGATGGAGATGCTGACACTTGGTAAGATTCTGATATTCGATCTGAATGATTTCGAATACCTCGCCACCACTTCTGTACAGTACTCTGCGGTTCGGTTCAAAAAAGATCAGGGCAATTACCTTTTTATCAGGGGCGGGAGACAAGAGCCGTATTTCACTTTCGTGAATTACTCCGAAAACAAAGAATATTCATTTTTCGAAGATGGTGGTCCTGCTCATCATAATTACCCTTACAATCCTTTTATAGAAGGTTATAGCGATACCTACTTACAACTAAATTACTGTAATCAGATATATAAAATAACCGATAATAACTTACTGGAGGAAAGATATAAGTTCATTTTTGACGGTAACTCTCTCGATCAGGATTATGTCAATAGCTTTCAAAGCCCGCAGGCTATCAGAGAACAAATGGCTTCCAGTAAAATTGTAAAAGAGTTTTTCTTTGAACTGAAAGATCACTTATACTTTTCTTTTGTACATGATCAAAGGCAATTTGTGAAAATGATTGCTAAGGAAACCGGTAAAGAAATTACCTATGACGTAATGAATATTTCCAATTCCGTTACAAACGAAAAGTTTCCCCCTTTCATCATTAATCAAAGAGGGAATCAGCTGATCGCCATCAAATCTCTTGAGAACGATCAGGCTGAAATTAGCCACGATTTTGAAGTCTTTCTAATCTCCATCAAAAAGCAACCCTTTCTGTAATCAGTGGCTTTTACAAATCAGTATTTATTTAATTTTTCTAATAATTTAAACCAATTACACTATGAAAAAGTTAAAATTAGTCTCCGTGTTTTTCTCTTTTTTGATGTTCATTTCTTTGACATTTGCGCCAAATAGTCAGGCCGCTGCTATAGCTGTTGGAGACCTTAATTGTAAGGTTGAAATAATAGACTGTCCCGGATGGTTCACTGGTGACAGGCAGGTGTGTCATCAAAATGGAACGGGTGTTAACTGCGAATGTGGTACATCCACCAAATGTGGTGACGACAAAGAAGCCGTAGATGCTGGTCAGGTAGCCTTGAGATAAAAATCCTGCAGAACAGAAGAGGATAGTTTGATAGCTGTCCTCTTTTATTTTATTGTTTGATGATCTGCCAACATTTGATCTGCTGTGAAAACTAAAGTTTCTCCTTTATTCCGGTACGCCTTTCAATAATTCTAATAGCCAATTGTAATAATTTCGATATGAAGTCGTATCTTTTTATTATGAATAAATTAGTAGCGCTGTTTATAACCTTGATTTTTTGCTGGAATGGCAATGCTTCTACTATCGAACAGTTGGAAGCTGAGTTGAAAACCGCCGATGATTCTCTGCGCATTTCTATTCTGAATCAGCTATGCCTCAAGTACCAGATTCGTGATCCAGTAAAAGCACTTGAATATGGGTTTGAGGGGATAGAGCTAGCTCAGTTATTAAATTACAAACAACTGGAAGCGCATCTGCACAACAGTGTAGGTGTTACTTATGTTTACCAGTCTGATTATCCAAAAGCTGCAGATTATCACCTGAAGGCACTGAGGTTTTTTGAGCAGATTAAAGATCGGCATGGCGAAGCTCAGACTATATTTGATATGGCCTTTATGTATAAGGTTTTTGAAAGTGAATATGATACAGCCATCAGCTATTACAACAAGGCATATGCTACTTTTCAGGAATTGAAAGACAGTAGCAGAATAGTAAATTCACTGAACGCTCTCGGCATTGTACATACGGAAGCTAAAAATTTTGAACAAGGGGAGACTTATTTCCTTGAAATGCTGGAAAAAGCGAAGCTGTATGGCTTAAAAAATTTCGAATCCACGGCGATGAAGCAACTGGGTTGGCATTTTTACAACAGGCAGAATTACGAAAAGGCAAGAGATTGGTATGAACGCGCCGGTCGCTTTGAACTGGACAGAGACAATCAGGAGGGTTATGCTTCTTCATTGCTAAGCCTGGCTTACATTTTTAGACGACTGGAAATGAAAGAACAATCATTAGAGGCCAGTAACCAATGTGTTGAAATCTATGGAAATGCGCGTAATAAATTACAATTGCTAAAGGCCTTGCAGGGAAAGGTATACCTTTTAAATTTCTATGGTGAATTTCAACAGGCAATCGATAATGCTGAACAAGGGATCGAAATATGTTTGTCCGTCAATCAACCGGTTTTCCGGAGTACACTTTACGATTATATGCATGCCAGTTATGATTCGCTTGGTAATGCGTCCAAATCACTGGAGTATTTCAAAAAACATGTACATATCCGCGACAGTATTAGCAATCAATCCCGAATAGATAAGATTGCAAAGACGCGTGCACTGTTTGATCTGGATCTGAAAAATAAGGATTTGGCTATACAGAAGGCAACACTTGAAAATCAGCGAAATCAAATATACTTTCTGATTTTTGCACTCCTGTTAGTAGTGGTGGCATCTGTATTGTTTATTAGAAAAAAGAACATGTCAATTAAGCTGAAAACCGCCAATGAGGAATTGCAGCGGCTGAAGATCGAACAAATGCAACAGAAAAATACGGAGCTGGAAAGTACACTTGAGTATAAGAAAAGAGAATTGATTTCATATTCTCTCAACTTTGTTCAGAAAAATAATTTAATCAATGAAATTGGACAGGAGCTAAAAAATGTGAACCTGAACAATGACGATTTGTTAAGAAATACACTCCAAAAGCTGAAAAATAAAACTAATGCAGGTCTGAGAATCGACAAAAACTGGGAGCATTTCAAAGTGAGGTTTGAGGAGATTAATCCCGGATTTTTCAAACATCTAATCAGTCAGTTTCCGGCTTTAACAGCCAATGAACTGAAAATATGCGCACTGGCCAGTCTGAATTTGTCATCGAAGGAAATCGCCACCTTCAAACTATGAGTACTCATGTCATTGATGGTAGC
>JBCBHL010000376.1:0-7158 GCA_038525605.1 Bacteroidota bacterium | reverse complement strand
CCAGAAACGTCCGGCTGTTACAGTCAAAAATTAAAGAACTTAACAGGGTGCTCAACGACTTGCCTTCAGCTACACCTTCTTTGATGGGACGTTTCTGGATTTCACTACCTCAGTATCGCTCGCCGTGATTCTCTTGAAATCACCGTTATATTTATCCGGATTGTCGGTTTCTGCCAGTTCCGCTTCTACTTTCTTTTTCTTACCATAATACTCTTGCAGCATAAATGAAAACTTCCTTGTCCGGTTGATGGCATCAAACCGTTGGGCCAGTTTTCTTTTTCTTTCTTCCAGATGATACTTTTCATCTGAACTCAATTTCTGCCGGACCTGGTCTATCTGCGATTTAATCTCAAGCGCTTCATCGTGCATCATGCTGATATCAGCAGCGAGTTCATATTCTTCAGTCTGCTCATATTTCTTCATGTCTATTCTGATCTGATCTACCAGAAATGCTGCTTCTTCCTTCAGTTTCGCAATGCTTAAATAACGCTCCGACGGGCTGAAAACGTTCGTAAATGTTTGATCCAGCTGGCTTAGGTAAACTGAGACACTAATATCTCTGGATTCACTTATCTCCACTTTTATTTCAACATCTCCTCCTTTAATGAGGTCATTTTCCATGGATGCAGGATCAACTTCTATTACCCCGATTACCTGATTGGTGCTGGGTAAAGCATGCCGGCTTCCTTCTAGGATATTCACGATCAGCTTGTCTTCCTGATCTTTATAAATAGTTTTTGAAACCTCTCTGTATATGGTCTTTTGCAGTGGCAAAATACTGTTTTCACTAAATATCAGCTCCAGTTTAGTCTCCTGATTTTCGAGATCGTCAACTTCCAGGCAGATGTCATTTGGTAACGGCTGACCGTCCACAGAATACATGCCCTGCGCAATTTCGATAGCAGGCACATTTAATGGAATTTCATTTTGATCAGCATCAAAAACTTTGAAATCGAATGTGTTGTAAACACCAGCTCTCAGGTGCACAGTCTCGGTGAGCTTATTAGTCAATGTCTTCAGTCCGCTATCGAAACCACCGTCGGAACGGGTGATTCGATAATATTTCCCGGATACATCGCCATCCGCTGCAATGATCAACATTTCTTCAGCCTCCTTGGAGTTTTTCAGATAGGAAAACCTAACCGAAAGCTGACCAGTAGGTTTAGGTTCGGTTACCACCCCTTCAGGTTTTTCCTGAGGTGTTGGTTCATACCGCTTAGTGGCGGCATATTGTGCTGCACCGACTACTACAGCTGTCGTTGGATCAACTCCTACATTGACACTGAGCCCAAGCCGTGACTGAATCATCTCTTTCACCAACGGAATATAAGTACTCCCGCCAACCAGAATCACCTGATTGATTTCTTCATTGCTGACATTGTTTTTTTCTAGCAGATCCTTTACCAGGCTGACGCTATATGATAACTTTTCTTCTATGCATGCATTGAATTCAGATCTGGAAATCGTAAGAAAAAACTCTTCCTCTTCTCCTGAATCGTTGGTCACATAAAATTCAATATCCGCTGTTTCTGCATTGGAAAGTTCCTTTTTCAGCGTTTCAGCTTTGTATAAAACTTCAAAGTACAGTTTTTGAAATTCTTTGTCCCGGCTATCAGCCTTTGTATTCAATTGACTGAACTGCTGTTGGGCAAAAAGCTTTGGAAATATAATTTGCTCGACAATCAGATTGTCAAAATCCATTCCTCCCAGGTAATTATCACCTTTGTGATCGAGCACTTTCAGGTCTGTATCCCCTATCGAGACCAAGGCAGCATCAAAAGTACCACCGCCAAGATCGTACACCAGCCAGGTTCCCTCTTTGCTGATATCATTGTTTTTATTGGCAAATGCCAGGCAAGCTGCAATGGGCTCCTGCAAAAGCAAAACCTCCTTAAATCCCGCAGCAATGCCTGCCTTTTTGGTAGCGTTGGACTGAACAGTATCGAAAGAAGCAGGAATGGTAATAATCGTCGCTTGTGGTTTATCAGTATGATAGACAAAGTTTTGTAATTCTTTGAGCACGAGTGAAGAAAGCTCAATCGGTGACCTGGTTTCTGCCAGACAGGGAATAAAGAAAGATTCCTGGGTACCCATTTTTCTTTTGAAACCCCCAACAATATTTTCACTATCCTTTTCGAGATACTCTTTGGCTTTATCCCCTACAATGATCCTGTTGGGTCTGAAAGCCACCACAGAAGGCAATGTCTCCTTATGACCTACAGGGTTTTTAAATACTTCAACTTCTCCTTTTGTGGATTTGGCAATCAATGAATTAGTTGTTCCCAAATCTATTGCATAATCAATTGTTGACATATCTTACGATTCTACTATTACAATAGCCCTCTGAATTAACTCTTCTTTGCCATCATTATTTTGATAAATAGCAGGTTTAATCACCTTGCTGACAAACATATTGCTTTCATTAACCTCTCCTGCAATACTTGCCTCACAGTCTGTTCTGTCAAGCGAATACTTTTCATTGAGGGGCGAATGATAACTCAATCCCAGTTCCTCCAGGTGATTTTTAATCCTTGACAGGTTTCTTTCTACTGGTTGAACAGTGTTGTTATTTGTGAGCTTTAACTCAATTTCAAATATCTGGTTTACAATATGAATGATTGGCTTCATAAGCTGATTTATTACTTTTCTTAAATAACAGGATGTTATTGTACATTGTTCCTGACGGACAAGATAAGAAAATATGGTTTTTTAAATATAATCCTTAGTGATTTTATGAAGTCATTCGCATCTGATAAGCTGGATCTTTAGATGTTGGGAAATATTGAAAATTACTGCGTAGGTCAAAAGAAGCATAACAGCAACATATTTTCTAAAATAGCTATCTTCATTTTGTAGCAAATAATCAATACATATCAATTTCCGATATTTGCGATGATCATTCTCCAATCTTTCTAAATTTTCACTAGTTTCACCACATGGATCTGCTATTAAACTGGCCCTGGGAAGAATCATTGATAACAGTAGTTATCGTGAACAGCCTGTTTTTGCTATTCATCCTGCTGTCCATCAAATATCCTTCCGGGAGGTTTTTAGGAATATTAACAGGTTCTTTCCTGATTACTTCACTGGTGAGTATAATACCTGCGACAAGTCAGTTTATACAAACGGCAATAATTGTCGAATTATTTAGCTTCCTGTTGTATCTCAATGCTTTTTTCACACAAAGTAGTCGCATAAATCTCCGGCTGATAATTCCTGTAGTTCTCATCCTGGCTCTGCAAGTATCAACACTGGCAAACAGTTTCATAGTAACAATCACCATATTTACCATATTGCTGTTGTACATTTTTCTGGTAGTGAAGCTCCTGCGACAAGAAGCTCGAAGGAGAGGTTTCAGGTGGTTTCAGAACCCCGGCCAGCGATTGGTTTGGTTGAGAGGCTTTTGTTTGCTGTTTTTTGCGATCGTTATCATTAAGCTGGGCGTTATCATTGCTGATATTGATTATCCTGTTTATATACATCTCGGCACACTTACCCTTCTGGGCTTCTGCAATGTAAGGATTATCAGAGATTCCACTTTTTTAACACCGATCCCATTAGGCACAAAATATCAAAAGTCTACGCTGACCCGCGAACAGAAATACACTATTCTCAAGAAACTCGATAGCCTGATTGAAGAGGAGAAGTTTTATCTAAACAGCAGCAATTCGCTATCTGGTCTCGCGGGAAAATTACAAACTACCACGCATCATTTGTCGCAGGTGATCAATGAGAACAAAGGGATGAGTTTCCAGGAGATGATTGGTAAGCTGAGGATCAATGAAGCTAAAAAAATCCTGAAAGATCCTTCCCGACAAGATATCAAAATTGAAAGCATTGCCACCATTGTGGGCTATAATTCAAAGTCGGCATTTAATACTGCCTTCAAAAAGCTGACGGGGGTCACTCCCAGTCAATTCAAGGAGCAAAAAAACGTACTGTCTGATCGGGAAGAACACCTCCCCGAACGGAAAAAACCACGATACGGCAAAAAAACCGTTGATTTGAACCATGTTTCATTCATTAAACACTTGTTCATCATGGTTTCAAATTTCTTCAAAGTTTTCGTACGTACCGCCAGGAAAAACATGGTATTCACCTCTATCAATCTGTTTGGATTGATCATGGGGTTCACGGCCTGTATCCTGATTTATTTTTTCATTGCCGATGAGCTTTCATACGATAAAAGTTTGCCGGACTCTGACCAGGTATACAGAATTGCCTGGCAAGGTAACAATCCTCAAACCAGAACACCTCACCCGATGGCACAGGCAATGGTGTCAGATTTACCAGAAGTGGTAGCAGCTACTACCCTTTCACCCTGGTATGGTAACGGGCTCAACAAACAATCAATCCGTGTTAAGTACATCGTAGAGAACAAGCTTTTTGAAGAGCCGGATTTTTACTTTGTAGATTCCACCTTTCTGGATGTTTTCCAACTTGAACTAGTGGCTGGTGACGCTAAGGCTTTGAGCAAACCCTGGAATATTGTCATCTCCGACCAACTGGCTAAAAAGTATTTTGGTGATGACGATCCAATTGGCAAGCAATTATCAGTCAACGACATGTTCGTAGACGTAGCTGCTGTTATCAAAAGTATGCCGGAAAATAGTCATTTCCATTTCAATGCACTTATCTCATATGTGACGATAAAATCCATCAATCCCGGCAATCCATGGATGAAATGGGGAGATTTCGGGCACTTCAATTATATAAAACTTGCTGAAAGCACAGATTACAAGCAATTGGAAGCATCGATTCCCGGCTGGGTAGCCAAATACCTCAATTGGGATGCTACACAGCTGGAGAACCTGAGAGAAGAGAATGAAAAATTCATATTGCAGCCTATCGCAGATATCCACTTGCACTCGCACCTGCGATGGGAACTCGAAAACAATGGAAATGTCCTTTACATTTATATTCTAAGTGGGACGATGATCTTTATTTTGCTCATCATCATCATCAATTATGTAAACCTGACCACATCCAAATCATTTGAAAGGGCCAAGGAAATAGGCATCAGAAAGACACTGGGAGCCATTTCAAGAAGTCTGACTATGCAGTTTTACCTGGAATCGGCACTATTCTGCTTTGTCGCATTAGTTGGTGCATTTGTTTTAGTTTCCTTGCTGATCGAGCCGTTTAACATGTACACTGGTAAAGAGATCCAACTGTCTGCATTGGCCGAATGGTCATTCCTGTTACCAATGGCTGGTATCTTCTTGCTGATCGCTTTTATATCCGGTTTCTATCCTGCTCTGGCACTATCGTCTTTCATACCGTCAGATGTGTTGAAAGGTAAACTCAGTAATAGTTTGCAGGGGCTCAGGATGCACAGTATCCTGGTAGTAGTGCAATTTTGCGTTTCTGCCATCTTAATCATCAGTAGTTTGATCATCTTAAAACAATTGAACTATATCAAATCCAAAGACCTGGGTTTTGATCAGGATGCGCTGATTTCGATCAGGATCTTCCCTAGTGCAAAAATTGGAGGAATAGACATCCAGCAGGTGAGAAACCTCAGAACAGAGTTTGAAAAGATCTCAGGTGTAGAAGGTACAACTGCCGTTTCTAATTTACCGGGAGGACAATTTGATCAACATAACGTTTTCAATAGTAACCAACCGGATGAAAATCAGGATGTTTCAGAAATGTATGTAAGTTACGATTTTGAAAAAGTCTTCGAGTTTGAATTGCTGGAGGGCAGATCGTTTGATAATTCCTTTGCTATTGACTCGGCAGGCAAAAGTGTGATCGTAAACGAAAGCTTTGTGAAAAACCTGAACCTCAAAGAAGCTATAGGCACCAAAATATCATGGAACAGTAACAAGCTCGACAGGAAAACAGATGTGACGATCGTCGGTGTTTTAAAAGACTTTCATTACAGGCCGTTACATGAAGAAATTCAGCCTGTTGCCATTCAATTGAGCGAGCAGGATGTTGATTATATCTTGATAAAGCTGGCTGGTAACAGATTTCAGCAAACGCTTACGGAAATGGAACAAGTATATAGTCAATATGAAAAGGATATGCCATTTGAATATAATTTTCTGGATCAGAAAATTGCCAATCTTTACAACGATGAAATCAAAACGCTCAATGTGTTTACCATTTTCGGAATTTTAGCCTTGATCCTGGCTTGCCTCGGATTGTTTGGAATGGCCATTGCGATGATGAATCAAAAGGTAAAAGAGGTCGGCATCAGAAAGATTCTGGGAGCTAGCCCCGTACAGATACTGACTATGATACTAAGTCAGTTTTCCAGGCTAATAGGTATTTCTTTACTGATTGGATTGCCAATTGGTTACCTGCTGATGCAAAACTGGATGAGTGAGTTCTCTTATCAGGCTACCATTGGATTGCTGCCATTTCTGTTAGCATCTGTAGCGTTGCTTGTGGTAGCCTTTACTAGCGTTTCAGCGGTTGTCATTAAAATAGCCCGGTCAAATCCTATTGATGCAGTGAAGTACGAATAACCTTTATGATATTATTGTGAGGGGGATGTCTGTTATTGGTCATCTCAGTTGACGACCCATTTCCCAACTTTCTCTCCGGATTGATCTTCCAAAGGTTCAATGACCGGAAAATGAATGGTAACGACAGTCCCCTCACCTACTTCTGAGTCTACTTTAATTTCGCCATTATTTATTTTTACAAATTCATAAATGAGGGATAAACCAATACCGCTTCCTCCTTCACCTTTGGTGCCAACAGAACTCTTGTGATCATAAGTATCGAAGATTTTTTCGAGTTTATCCGGTGGGATACCGATACCGGAATCTTTCACACTCAAGCAAATGGAGTTGCCATCGGTATGAGCAGCTACCTTTATCACAGAATCAGCAAAACTGAATTTGATAGCATTACTCAGTAGATTCCGGAGAATAACCATAAAGGAATTGCCATCCAGTACAAGGTTGAGATTCTTTTCAACCTCTTTCTCAATCTTTATGTTTTTGAGACTGGCGTGACGTTCGAAAAACAACATCGCATCTATGACTGCATCCTCAACGGCAATGTTGCTGAGGTTATGTGCATAATCTTGTAATTGTAACCGGGTCCAGTTGTTCAGGTTATCAAGCAGATTCGTCAGCATAGAAGAAGTCTGGTCAAGTGCTTTTACTATTTCCACGACTTTTTCGATTCTGTCATTCTCGA
>JBCBHL010000375.1:0-7166 GCA_038525605.1 Bacteroidota bacterium | reverse complement strand
GAAAAGGCTGGCCGTTTCAATGCGGGTGCTTTATTTGGTGCAGGAAGTAATGAAGTAAGAAGGGCAGATAAGACCATCAATTCTCACGAGGAGAAGGTGGTATATGCTGATCAATCACTTTTTGATATACTTCAACCTGAATTCATCCATGGCGATCCTGCAACTGCACTGGGAAGTCCCAATACAATTGTCATTACAAAAAGTAAATCAGAGAAGTACTTTCAGGATGAGAATCCCGTTGGCAAAAGGTTGATCATCAATGAAAATACTGAAAACCCACTAACTATCGGCGGTGTGATACAGGACATCCCTGACAACTCACACCTTGATTATGAGTTGTTTATTACTATGACGGGCAGGGAATTTTGGCCTGGCGAACAAAACTACTGGAATGCTCAAAACTATGTAACTTATGTATTGCTGAAGCCGGGCACTGATATTCATGCATTAGAAAAGAAGATGTCGCTTATCAAGGAAAAGTACATTTTACCACTCATGATCAGAGAAGGTGATGTAGATGCTGAGGAATATGTAGCAAGTATCAATTACGAGTTACAGCCAATTTCGGATATCCACCTATGGTCTGATGGAATCGAAGATACGATTGCCAATGGCGACATCAAGTTTGTATGGCTTTTTGGCATCATCGCCATCTTTATCATGATCATCGCAAGTATCAACTTCATCAATCTTTCAACTGCAAAATCAGCTAACAGAGCTAAAGAAGTAGGTTTGAGAAAAGTGGTGGGATCGTACAGAATAAATATCATCAGGCAGTTCCTCACAGAATCACTACTTTACAGCGCACTTTCTTTTATCACAGGCCTCACATTAGCGATCATCCTGCTACCATACTTCAACAATCTGGCACAAAAAAGCCTGACTATACCTTTTGACCAATGGTGGTTTTTCCCTTCTATTCTGATGGCTGCTATCATCGTTGGATTGCTTTCAGGCATTTACCCTTCTTTGTACCTATCCGGATTTCGACCAATTGAAGTATTGAAAGGGAAGGTCAGTATGGGCAGTAAAAGTGCCGGATTGAGGAGCTTGCTGGTAGTATTCCAATTTACGACATCCATCGTACTCATCATTGGAACAGTAGTCATTTATCAACAGGTAAATTATGTGCTGAACACGAAACTTGGCTATGACAAAGATCAGGTTCTTGTTTTGAATGGTGCCGCCACAATGGGTGATAAAATCACTTCCTTTAAAAATGAGTTGTTGCAACTTTCTGATGTTCAATATGCAACTGTTGGCGACTATCTACCGGTAGACGGTACTAAAAGAAATACTAACGGTTTCTGGAAAGCAGGTAAAACGCGGGAAGAAGTGAGTGTTTCAGGCCAGTTCTGGCAATGTGACGCTGACTATGTAGAGACTTTGGGAATCAACATGGTAATGGGCAGGGATTTTGACCCCGAGCTGGCATCTGACTCCAGTGTTGCCATTATCAATGAGACTATGGCCAGAAAAATGAATTGGGATAACCCGATTGGTCAACATATTACAAATGGCAACCCGTCACTACCACAAGGCTACAGAGTAATCGGTGTGATGGAAGACTTTCACTTTGAGTCGCTGAAAGGAGAAATTGGCAGTCTGTGCATCATTCTTGGAAACAGGCCTGGTCTGGTAACAGTAAAAGTAAACACCAGGGATATAGCTGGTACCATTGATGCCATCTCTGGCGTATGGGATGAGTTTTCTCCCAATCAGCCGATGAGGATGAACTTCCTCGATTACAGCTATGAATTGATGTATGAAGATGTAAAAACGAGTGGTTATATTTTTACCTCCTTTGCTGTTTTGGCAATTATCGTTGCATGTCTGGGATTATTTGCGCTTTCAGCTTTTATGGTGGAGCAACGAACAAAAGAAATAGGAATAAGGCTGGTACTGGGTGCTTCGCTGAATAGTATCTTCAAGCTCTTAACCGTCAATTTCATCAAGCTGGTTGCTATTTCACTGTTAATAGCATCACCGATCAGTTGGTTGATTATGCAAAACTGGCTCGATGACTTCAAATATAGCATTGATATGAGCTGGGATGTTTTTGCCATTGCCGGATTGGTTACCATCGGAATTGCCTTGTTGACAATTAGTTACGAGTCAGTGAAAGCGGGAATGGCCAACCCTTCTGATAGCTTAAGGTCTGAGTAGAAAGAACTATTATATTTTGGATTTATTGAAAAGCCCCGGATTTTGATTGTTACCCGGGGCTTTCCTTATTTAAATCTTTCAATAAAGTCAACAAAGGATTTGATAAACTGTGGTCTTAGAGTTTCCATGAATGCCGCATGATCTCCTCCCGATATCACCACCCACGTTTTATCTGTTGTTTTAAGACGAGTAAAAAGCTTTGCCTGCTTAGCTGTAGGTCCGATTGGATCTAATTCTCCCTGAAGTATCAGAACAGGGATTTCAATTTTTTCAGGGACTATTTCATTGTACTGATGCTGATATCTCCAGTCTGCCCTCACCGGGTCAGCCTTCAGCGCTGTTTCAACGAACTTATCAATTGCTTTCTGACTGATGCTACCTGCTGTAATGAAGTCACTTGCTGCTGCTTCCGCAGTGTTAGCACGCCTTTCCGGCGGAGTAGCCGGATCGCTTTCAGCTATTTTATTATCCAAATCCTGCCAGTAGCCAAAAACTGTTAAAGTCTTTAGTTTGCTTTGTGCTTGCATAGCTGTTAACAAAGAAATGGTGGAACCCATAGACCAGCCAAACAAGTGAACTTTTTCACCTTTATTCTGTGTGCTGATCCAGTCCAAAATATTTTCAACATCATTTGCAGCTTTTTGTGGCGAATTCCAACCACTGGAATCTCGTGGTGTCCCTCCATAACCCCTTAAATCGACCGCATATGCAGTATATCCCTGCGCATTTACACCATCCATCAAGGAAAGATCTTCGCCTTCGACCTGCAAATCAAAGTCCGGAATACTACTCCAGGTTCTGCCATGAACGAACAAAATGATTCCTTTAGGATTGGTAACTTTCTTTTCCCATAAGGCAATTGGATGACTTTCGGATATCACTGTATTTTGCCTTAACTCAGACTTTTGGAATTTTTCAGATGTAGCCTTTTCGTCAACATTATTCACCTTTTCTAAACAGGACAAACATGCGAAAAAGAGGAGCATTAAAAAGTAATTGAATATTCTCATATCCTTTAACAGGTTTTACTACTGCATTTAAAATTGAAGTATATTATCTTTCAAAGAAATCCTATTTCCCTGTATAATTCTAAATTTTACTTCGTTTACATCAATCGCGATTAGTTGTCTCCAAACAAAATCCGTTTCAGGTACACCACATGATGCCAAATATATCAAATGGTCTTCTGTGGTGATCGGTACAGGTAGCAGGTCATAAACAACATAATCCTGATCAATCGAATCCATCAACTGATTGTTTTTCAATAAATAGACTTTTGATGACGTTTTCTTATAATCATGAAAGGAAAAATAGCTGATTTCGTCCCCTGCGATGATCATACTGCCATAATCTGTCACATCTTCTTTTCTAACATTCCACTGATCTGATAACTTTTTAAGCAACACTGTGTCTTCAGCAAAATCTGCAATTGCACCAATATATCGATCAATACCAGTCACATAACTGATTGCAATTGTGTTTTCAGGTAATTTCTTCCGGTAACCGTAACTGACTATTTTTGACGACTCCACCAAATCTTCGAGGTACTCGTAATTTTTTCTGTAAAGTGTATCTGTAATCTTCATTGATCCATCAAAAAGTATCACAGAATCCAGAGCTGAAATGTCGAGGTAAGCCTCAGCTTTCTGGTCTGGTATTTTTGAACGGGTAATCTCTTCTCCCCTGAATATTGTTTCATTGAAAGTTATATCAGGAAATGTTGTATTCTCTTTGTAATAAAGTGGAAGGTAAACACCTTGAGACTCGTAGAATTCACTCATCAAGTCTATGTGTAGATGTAGCAAAGAGGAATCATCGGGCCTTTCAGAGTCATTTGGTAAAATCTCTTTTTCCTTTTGATCATCGACAACTTCCGCGTAACTTGGCGCAGATTCAGCCTGAATGGTGTCGGCATTTACAATTGCCGATTCTTTCTTATTTGCTCTTTCATGACAGGACCAAACGATAAGAGTAAAAAGGAAGATCAACACATATTTCATTTTCAATGATACACAATTTTCATCGAAAACGACTGTATGCCACCCTTACAAGTATAATTACTCTCTATCAGAGGATTTTCTTTCCTTTGATCCAAACCCGTGAAATGCCTGACTGAAAAAGCTTTTAGGAAATTTTTCAATACCCGGGAAGCCTAGTTTGATATTTTTACCATCATAAGGGATATAGTTGGTTTTAAACAAATAATCCCAAATACTAAGCGTCAACGCAAAATTGACTCCTGTCTGTTTGTCTTTAGGTAAATCATACGCATGATGCCAAATGTGCATTTCAGGACTATTGAAAATGTATTTGATGATAGGAGAAAATGCTATTACTCCTATGGCTACACTAGCAACTGTCAGTGCTGCAAATTCTATAGATAGAAAGCTCTGCATCTGCCAGCCAAATCCATCAATTAATTGAAAAGACAAGATAAATCCCATCAGTAAACCAAATACACCACCCAGTACTTTCTTCGGCACCATTAAATTGGAATGGTTATAATGTCCTACGGCTAACGTAAAAATATGGATAATAAAAAAGTCTCTTAAAGTGATTCCAATCAAAGCAAGCGGTATATATTCAATGGTTCTGTAAACAACTGTCTCCATCCAATGGTAACGAAGATGAGCCGCAAAACCCATTTGCTCTACAGAGTGGTGCACTTTATGAAATTCCCAGAGGAATGGCACTTTATGCAATAATCTGTGCGTCCACCATTGCACAAAATCTCTGATGACAAACCCTATCAGCAGGTGTGCCCATAATGGCCAACTCATCACTTCAAAAGCAAGGAGGTTATTAATCCCTATTGAGGCGAGTGCATCATTAAAAAAGTTGACTATCAGATCAGAGGCTGCATTGTATATAATGAGCGAGAAAAGGAAGAAATTAAAAAACATGTAGAAAACATCCAACCAGAAGTCTTTTCGAAACTTTGCCTGATTTTCTCTCCAGGGCTTCAGAATTTCCAGGAGAAAGAAAAACAATGACACACCTATCAGCCAGTAAAAATAATTGTGCCAGCCAGGATTTAGCAATTCGCTGAGCAGGTAATTGCTGTAATCCGAATAACTCTTCTGTATCAACTCAAAATATTCCATTCCTCTGATTTTGATTGGCTTGCTTAGCAATCTACAGAATCAACAACAAAATGTTTGGGAAAGGTTCTAAAGAAATGGCAAAAACAGGCATTCCTGTAACATATGTTACATACTTACAGGAATGCCCTATGAAATTTCTCCGGTTTAGAATAAAAATCCGAAGGTAACTGACGGAAGGTTTTCCTCTTCGGTAAAGCTCAGATTAAATGATATCACAGTCGCATTGGCAGGTGCAATCCAGAGCCCTAAGCCTGCTGAACTGTGCCAGGTATCAGAATCTTCTCCTTCCAGCCAAACTCTGCCCAGATCATGAAAACCAACAAGACCTATCTTAGCCGGAAACAGGTAACTTCTGAACGAAAACAGTTTCAGCCTAATATCCGTGTTGTTGTAAAAAGCAGTTTGCCCGTAAAACCTGGTTCTTCTAAAACCTCGCAGGTTACTTCTGCCACCAAGTGTTGCAGCATTGAAAAACTCAAAATCACCGTTGATATGTGTTACTCCTGTTCTGTTGGCAATGGTAAAGTTTGTCGCTCTTGGAGTCAGGTAGAATGAAAAATTCGCCGACAACTGTCCCAGGTCCTCTGATCTATCGTTGATTCCCCATAGTTGCTGCGCTTGCAGTTCCAGTTTGGCTCCTCTCTTAGTAATCACCTTATTATCCCTGCTATCTAAAATTATCTTCGCCTGACCGCCAGCATACTCGTGTAACTGGCTTACTTTATCAATGTCTATGTCACTTCCTTGTGTCAGCAGAAAATTATCATCATTCTCATCAATTCTGGCACTTCTATATAACGGCCCAAAAGAAAATTTAGAAGCAGTGCCAAAATTCCTGAACAAAGAGGCACCATAAGAAGCTCTATCAGTCCTGATTCGGTAAAACTGAATTGGATTATCCTCACCACTGGCTTCATTTTCACCATCAAAATCAAATTGTGAATCATTACCCAGGCCAAAGAAGTTATTGACAAAGAAAGGTGTCTGGTTTTCTGCTTCTAAATCTACTCCCCATTTGCCAAGTACTTCGGTAATTGAACCCTTATAATTGAAACTATATGATCCAGTGGCAAAAGCTGCGTTAAAAAGTAATTGATGCTGCGCTGCATAGGTCTCTTTCCTCCAATTATTCTTCGTGTATAGAAATCCGGCACCTAAAAATATGCCATCATCAGGATTAAACTGTGCACTTATTTGGGGCATGAGAATATCGTATTTAAAAGATTTCCTGTTATAGGCATTGGTCTCGTTATCCTTCGCGAGTTTCACCTTTGTTTCCCTGCTTTTTTCTACCTTGACGGATTTATCATAGACAATGGTCTTTTTACCACCGCTTTTCACATTTGACTCATCGACAACAGAATCTTTCTTTTTACCGCCCAGAATGCTAACCTTTATCCCTTTGTTTACATCACCGGAAAGCTTAAACTCATCCTGTCCGCCCAGTCCGAAAAGCCTGACCTCCTTTGTCTCACTTTTTAGAAACACTCTTTCATATACCAGCTGTCCTCTGTCGCCCTTCTTCTTCAGCTTATAAACGCTGACCTTCGTCTTTTCATCATCTATCCTTTCGACCACAAATAGCTCATCTTTGTCTGAGCCGATTACTTCTACCTCCTTGCTGAGAAACAGGTAATGTTCCCTGGCAAAGCGAGGCATATCTGCCCTTCTCGATTTCAGGTTTCTAATGGTTCTTTCGCCCGTAAGCTCATAAACTTCCGCTGGCCACTTTTTGATACTGCTTTCAATTACTTCATCTGTCAGGTTTTTCTGTAGAAACTCAATCTCTTTCTGCCAGTCTGACCAATCTGCTTCAGTTGTAAATGGGCTTTACCTAAAGTAGAAGGGTTTAATGAACAGGTGAGATGGGCACCCGGCTTGAGTAACAATGCAAGG
>JBCBHL010000374.1:0-7182 GCA_038525605.1 Bacteroidota bacterium | reverse complement strand
TGATAAATTCTGATTGAACTACCTCGTGATTACCTGCCTTTTCCTGATCTTCCGCCTTCTGAAAAGACTCAACTTCCTCAGGGCTATATTCTTTTGTTCTGAAAACGGTCCATAAAACACACAAAAGAAAAACTATGCCACCAGCGATGAAAGAAATCTTAATGGACGGAGCAATTTCACCCTCTGAAGCTGAACTTTTAACACCAAATACATTAGCGAGGATAAATGGTAAAAGTGATGCAGTTACGGATCCAATTCCAATAAAAAAACTCTGCATCGCAAAGCCTTTAGTTCTTTGCTCTTCAGGCAACATATCACCTACAAAAGCTCTAAAAGGTTCCATCGATATGTTGATCGATGCGTCCAAAATCCACAGAACACCTGCTGCTACCCATAGAACAGGAGAAAAAGGCATGAAACATAATCCAATAGAAGCCAAAATTGCTCCTACCAGAAAATATGGTTTTCTTCTTCCTAAACTATTCCACGTATTATCACTCATATGACCGATAATCGGTTGAACGAGCAATCCGGTCACGGGAGCAGCTATCCACAGAATTGGAATTTCACTTGGGTTAGCGCCAAGACTTTGGAAGATTCGACTTCCGTTGGCAAGCTGAAGTGCCCAACCAAACTGAATCCCTAAAAAACCAAAGCTCATATTCCAGATTTGCCAAAATGACAGTTTAGGCTTTTCCATACATCTACTTTTTAAAAAATTATCGATAGAAATCGTAAAGTAATGCGAATTATTGAAAAATTCAGAATGCGAAAATGATTAAAATTTATGCAAACGTATGCAATCACAAAATCTTCTTTTACCAGTAAAGAAACCTGTTCATTATTCACTCTCAAAAGCACCTTCTTTCATCATTTTTTAACCAGTCCCGCAAAAGTTGTGAGATTTCCAGAAAATACAACCATATAATGAATTTAATCTTATATTTGCGCTACTAAAATGTCACTTTTTTAATCATTACAAGAATAAAGTAAGTTTATGAAATTTAGAGCAGGTGTACTTACCGGAGATGAAGTAACTGAAGTTTTCAACTATGCGAATGAGCAAAATTTCGCATTACCGGCCGTAAATGTGATAGGTACAAATTCCATCAATTCCGTTCTGGAAACTGCAAGAGAAGTTAACTCACCGGTTATCATTCAGTTTTCAAATGGTGGAGCTGTTTTCAACGCTGGAAAAGGCCTTGGCAATGATGGTCAGAAAGCAGCTGTTTTAGGTGCCGTTTCAGGTGCTCATCATGTGCATCATATGGCCGAAGCTTATGGCGTTCCTGTCATCTTACATACTGACCATGCTGCAAAAAAACTCCTACCCTGGATTGACGGTATGGTAGAAGCTAACGAAAAGCATTTCGAGAAAACAGGCTCTTCACTTTTTAGTTCACATATGATCGACCTTTCCGAAGAACCTTTGGAAGAAAACATTGAAACCTGTAAAAAATACTTTAGCCGAATGGCAAAAATGGGTATGACACTGGAAATTGAATTAGGTGTTACCGGTGGTGAAGAAGATGGTGTAGACAATACTGACATCGATAGCTCAAAATTATATACTCAGCCAGATGAGGTCGCTTATTCTTACGAAAATTTAAAAGAAATCAGTGACAATTTCACAATTGCTGCCGCTTTTGGTAATGTACACGGTGTATACAAACCAGGTAACGTTAAACTTACGCCCAAGATTCTTAAAAACTCTCAGGATTATATCATTGAAAAATACAAGACTGGTCCTACTCCTGTGAACTTCGTATTTCACGGTGGTTCCGGTTCTACCACAGAAGAAATCAGAGAGGCTATTGAATACGGAGCTATCAAAATGAACATTGATACTGACATGCAGTGGGCATTTTTAAGTGGAGTCAGAGAATACTACAAGAAAAATGAGGGATATCTTCAAACGCAAATCGGAAACCCTGAAGGCAATGATTCTCCTAATAAGAAATATTATGATCCACGAGTATGGCTCAGAGAAGCTGAGAAAAGCTTTGTAAAAAGACTCGTTCAGGCATTTGAAGACCTGAATTGCATCGGAAAGAACGCCTGATCATAAAATACTTTAGCAAGCCGGAATATCTTTAAAAAAAGGATTCCGGCTTTTTCTTTTAATGTCACTTACCATGAAAAAACTATTACTATCCATTGGTATATTCACCATATTATTTACCAGCCAATGTAACTCCCCCTCAAATCAAAAAAAGGAACAAGACGATATGAAAACCATAGCTGCTAATTCGGATGAGCCAATTGAAAAGCCTGTAATCTATCAGGTTATGACCCGCCTTTTTGGCAATACAAATACCACCAACAAAAAGTGGGGAACGCTGGAGGAGAATGGAGTTGGTAAATTCAGTGACATTAACCAGGTTGCTTTAAAAGAAATTAGTGATATGGGATTTACTCATATCTGGTATACAGGGGTTCTGGAACATGCAGTTTTAACAGATTACACTAAGTATGGTATTCACCTAGATGATGCCGATGTGGTGAAAGGAAGAGCTGGTTCGCCATATGCCATTAAGGATTACTACGACGTAAATCCTGATCTGGCAGACGATGTTGAAAACAGGATCAGTGAATTCGAAGCTTTGGTAAAAAGATCTCATGATCAGGGCCTCAAAGTATTAATCGATTTTATTCCAAATCATGTAGCAAGGTATTACGAGTCTGACAAAAAACCTGCAGGGGTCAAAGACCTTGGAGAAGATGATGATCAATCGAAAGGTTTTGATGTCAACAATAATTTCTACTACATGGTGGGTGAATCTTTTTCAGTCCCTGATGGCTATCAGCCGCTGGGAGAACATCCATTTCCTACCAAAGATGGTAAGTTTGATGAAAACCCTGCGAAGGTAACCGGAAACAACGTTTTTTCGGCTTCTCCCAGCGTGAACGACTGGTTTGAAACCGTAAAGCTGAATTATGGTATCGACATGCAAAATGGTCACGCGAAATATTTCGACCCGATCCCCGATACCTGGAAGAAAATGACTGATATCTTATTGTATTGGGCAGCCAAGGATGTTGATGGTTTCAGATGTGATATGGCGGAAATGGTTCCGGTAGAGTTTTGGAATTATGCCATCTCCGAGGTAAAATCTCAATATCCAAACATCGTCTTCATAGCGGAAATTTATAATCCGTTGGCCTACAGAGATTACATATCGGGAGGATTTGATTATTTGTATGACAAAGTGGAATTATACGATACTCTGAAACATATCATTCAAAACAAAGCCACTACTGATGACATCAGTCAGATATGGAAGCGTCAGGAAGGTATTGCAAAAAATATGCTTACTTTTCTTGAAAACCACGATGAGCAGAGAATACCATCTCCTGAATTTGCGGGCAGTCCGTGGAAAGCTATTCCTGCAATGGTGCTTAGTGCTACCATGAATAAGGGTCCAGTGATGGTTTATTTCGGTCAGGAAGTCGGTGAGCCGGGAATCGGAAGCGAAGGATTTAGTGGGGAAGACAGCAGGACAACCATCTTTGATTATTGGGGAGTACCTCAGCATCAGAAATGGATAAATAACGGTAAATTTGATGGAGGGCAGTTATCTGAAGATCAAAGGAAACTAAGAGGATTTTACAAAGAGATACTGACACTTTGTAATGAATCCGAGGCTATAAAATCAGGAGAGTTTTTTGATCTGCACTATTACAACAGAACTGATCAGTTTCAGGGATATTCTGATAAAGTCTATGCCTACATTAGACATAGCAAAAATGAGGCTTTACTATTCGTTTTAAACTTTGGTGATTCTGCAGCCAAATGTAACGTCAAAATCCCGAAGCATGCTTTTGATTTAATGGAGTTTACAACTGAGAACATCATAGTCGAAGATTTCTACAATTGGAACAAAAAACAAAATATTGCGTCTGAATTATTAGTGGATCAAAATAGTAGTGAAGGGTTGAATCTGGAGATTTCACCCAACAGCTATCAGATCTTAAAGCTCAGAAACTAAACTCACATTTTTATGAAACCAAATAAAACCGCACTCGGTATTTTTACAGCTATTCCATTTGTAGGAGGTATCGCTATTATGATATGGGTTTTCACAGTTGCTTTGAACCTAATTGCCGAGCAATCGATGGGTAACCAGTTAAGTGAAGAAGAAGCTATCAGACTACTATTAGGAGATTTCGTTGGTATTTTCGTCATTTCACTGGCGATAGGCTTAATCAGTTTTGTATTGACGATCTATTACATCATTCATGCAATTAGAAATGACAAATTAGAGTCGAACATGAAAATTCTTTGGGTTGTCTTACTCTTTTTCTTCTCAGGCATCATAAAAATTATCTATTACTTTGCGATCGTTTTGCCTGACAACTATGATGAACAGCCACAATCCAGCAAATTAAGTACTCAGGAATAAGCTGAAGAACGAATTTTCGATTGATATGAGGTTTACAATGCAATAAAACCAATTCCTTAAAATAAAAGTTCCTTTAGTTGGTTTAGCATTTCAAAATGAATGTGATTTGCAATCATTGTACTAGATTTGCTCGACATTAATCTAAAAATTACTTATTTATTTCTTTATGAAAAACATTGCAGTAATAGGATCAGGAACCATGGGAAATGGCATTGCGCATGTATTTGCTCAGTCAGGATACCAGGTAAAACTCATCGATATTTCTCAGGATGCTCTTGATAAGGCATTGGCAACAATCGCTAAAAACCTTGACAGACAAATTAAAAAAGAGCTCATTACTGAAGGTGACAAACAGCAAACGCTCAATAATATTTCCACTGCGACTTCCATTGCCGATGAGGTAAGTGATGTAGAGCTTGCAGTAGAGGCTGCCACTGAAAATGTAGACCTAAAGCTGAAGATTTTCAGAGACTTAGATGAGCATTGTTCTGAAAATGCAATTCTGGCCAGTAATACTTCTTCTATTTCAATTACTAAAATCGCCTCTGTTACTAAAAGAGCAGACAAAATAATCGGAATGCATTTTATGAATCCTGTACCTGTGATGAAGCTTATTGAGGTTATCAGGGGATATGCTACCAGCGATGAGACTACAAAAATCATCATGGAGCTATCGGAGAAGCTAGGAAAAGTGCCTGTAGAGGTTAATGATTATCCGGGCTTTATAGCAAATAGAATTCTGATGCCTATGATTAACGAGGCAATTTATTCTCTATATGAAGGAGTGGCGGGCGTTTATGAAATTGACACGGTGATGAAATTGGGAATGGCTCATCCAATGGGTCCTTTGCAATTAGCAGATTTCATAGGCCTTGATGTGTGCCTTTCTATTTTACAGGTACTTCACAATGGATTTGGAAACCCTAAATATGCTCCGTGTCCTCTGCTAATCAATATGGTACAGGCGGGTTACAAAGGCGTAAAATCAGGAGAAGGTTTCTACAGTTATGGTCACGGTACCAAAGAACTGATTGTTGCAGACAGATTTAAAAAATAAGATCTTCACTGTATGTAAACTAACCAGCTTCCTCTTTTGAAGGAGCTGGTTTTTTAATAGTCCCAGTTGCCAAAAAGCCAATTACCTTTGTCATCGGGGTTATCACTTCTAAAAAACTGATGTACCGCTTTCATGAGTTCCTGCTGATTAATCATACCGTCTTTATTGATATCCAGCTTAACGAAAGCTTTCGCTGAATACCTTACTTCAATTCTGAATGCCATGAAAACGTCTATGTATTCCTTTAGAGATAAGTGATTGTCACTATTCTGATCAAAGAACCCAAATAATCCCGAAACTACGCTTTTAACATACTTATTGTATTGCTCGTCTGATCCGTTGACGATGTATTTATCTGCAAACTTTAACCAATCACTTTTTGAAGCTCTGGAAACGTTACTCTTTTTCATACTTTCTTCCAACCCTCTCCATGGTCTTACAGAACCATTCATAATAGATTCATACCTCTCCGTTCCCGGCTTTAGCTGCCAAAGAATTGCAAGGTTCTCCCCTATTCCCTGGAAATCATCTTTTTCGATATAACCGTTGCGATTGTAATCCAGGATATTGAAATAATGAGTAAGTTTCAGCTCTTGTAGTTTCGTAAGCATAAATTGAATATTTCTGATCGAAATCTTAAAAATTTTTGTTACTAAAATAGTAATACCAATTCTAAAATTGGAACTTTCATTCAATAAAAAGCCTCAAATAACACTTAACTCTCATTAAAACGAGACTAAAATTATGAAAAAGCAGGATTATCGGGAGCTTACCAAATCGATCAATGACCAATGGAAAAACTTTCCGGTGGAATCGATCAATGATCATGTTGTCAGGCTGAGTGTTTTACAGACAGATTTTCACTGGCATAAACATACAAAAAGCGATGAGTTTTTCTTTGTACTGGAAGGGAAATTATTTGTGGATTTTGAAGAGTTTACAGAAGAGATCGGCGTGGGCCAGATGATCAAAGTACCTAAAAATGTTGTTCATAGAACCAGATCCAAAGAACGTACAGTAATTCTGTGCTTTGAAACTGCAGACAATGATGTCTCGGGAGAATAAAAAAACCCTGACGTATAAGTCAGGGTTTTAAAATCTCATTGAATTTCAAACATTACCTCGGGATAATGATTAGTCTTCTTGGTTTCAGGGTCACATTTTCATCCATGACATTGACGAAATAAACGCCACCCGCCAATTTCTCAGTATTGATTGGAAACTCCTGTGTTCCTATTGGCAATAGTCCTTCCGCTAAAACTTTACCGGTTTGATCAACCAGATTATATCTCGTCTGGTTTTTCACAGGCTTGTTAAAGACCACATTTACCTGATCACTGGCTGGGTTAGGATACAATGCAAACTCTTCGCCTAGTAAGAACTGCTCCTCTATACCTGTGACCACATTATTCTTAGGTGCCAGATCAATAACCGCTACCTGATAAATATTTTCAGAGAGAGTAGCATCTCCATTGTTTTCCGAGATCACCCCTTCTTCCTGAACATAGACCACTGCTTTCAATCTTTCGGGGTGGTAAGTATCTGACACTTTCCACCTGACAGAATATTGATCAATTGTTTCTCCTGTACTTGCTGTTCCAACGAAGTTAAATCCATCGGGATCAGGAAGCATCTCTCTCACCACGTTGTAAACAGGATTCGTAATCTGATTATCAGCATCTAAATCCGGATTTACATCTGCCGGGTCTATTTGCGACTCTA
>JBCBHL010000373.1:0-7214 GCA_038525605.1 Bacteroidota bacterium | reverse complement strand
TATCTTAATCAATTCTTATTCGAATTCTTTGATGATCTCTTCAAACTTAAGAGCAGTCTCATTATCACCTGCAATCCTGAAATCTCTCACCATCTGAATCAGGATATAAAGATTGATCTGTCGTGTTCTGCCGGTAACTCCATTCCGCTGACAAAAACGCAGCGTACTCTGCGCACGTTTGGACATAATCTCTGCTATTTCTTTTGCTTCTTCATTGGCCCCAACTGTCAGCAATGAACCAATCATCGCTACATTGAAGTTGTCGTAAGGAATTGTTTTGTGAGGTATTACTTTCAACCCATGCAACAACACTTCCTTCGCTCTTTCCAAGTCACCTTCTGCAATCAGATTTTCCGCCAATGTTCCAAATGAGGCTCTGTGATTCAGACAGAAATTTCTGTAGTCTTCAGAATAATAGACAGATTCATCATCCAACCCTTTCCAGTGGAAGTTGTTCATCAGGTTATCGTACATAACGTCTGTATTCACTCCAGCATCTGCAGCACGACGTTCTACAGGCAGCAATCGATAAGTTAATCCTTCCTGCAGTGCATATTTATCCAATGTGAGATTTACCTGATTCAATGAAGTTGTATTGAAATATACCGGACGTTTCCAGTTGTTAGTCACAATGATATCAAGGATTGCCAGGTCTTTCTTTTCCAGCATTCTGCCTTTTACAGACCAGTTGATCCTTTTGGCTACACTCATATCGTTAGGCACAATATTCATACCGGCTACACCAACGGAGTCTACACCCAAAAACATTGACCTGGAAGGTGTACTGTTGTAATTACTGAGTCCTGCATTGAATTGAAGACTTTTGCTATTGTTTTTGATAGCATTGAGAAAAGATCGGGCATTGATGGGTTGCTCAGTTCTTTCCGAAACAAATACCGCATCATTTAACCCTCCCTGAATGTAGTGATCATTCGTTAAGGTGAATGGAATAGGATCAGATTCATAAGCCTTTCTCATCATCTGCTCTATATACCAGTCGGTATTGAAGTAACTCAATACAATTACTCTTACATCCGTTCTGTAGTTTTCAACTTCCTGCACATACCATAGCGGGAAAGTGTCATTATCACCTCCGGTAAATAGTATGGCGTTTGGCGCACAAGAATCCAGGTAATTTTTAGCTGCTTCAATAGAGAAGTATCGGTCCGATCTGTCATGATCGTCCCAGTTCTCAGCACCCATTATTCCGGGAATTATCAATCCTACTACTGTAGCAACGATTGCTGCAGTTTGCTTATTCTTTAGGAAACTACTGATGATTTCAAATAGTGCAAAAACACCGATTCCTATCCAAATCGCAAAAGCATAATAAGAACCTGTATAAATGTAATCTCTTTCTCTGGGCTCTACGGGAGGGGAATTCAGATACAATACCAATGCGATACCGGTAAGGAAGAACAGCAGCCCAGTTACTGCAAAGTTTTTCGGATCTTTTCTGTATTGGAAAAACATACCAAGTAGCCCCAGTATTAATGGTAGTCCAAAATAAATATTTCGTCCCTTATTTTCTTTGATATCGTCTGCCTGTTCGGTAATTGGAATAAATTCAAACCAGGCATCTTTTTCGTCGGATTCTCTCCCTGAGAAATTCCACATGAAATACCTGAAATACATTTTACCCAACTGATGATTAATCAAAAAGCTAAAATGATCCGTGAATTTAGGTTTTGACCCTTCGGGTAATCCTGAAAATTGCTTATAAGCCTGAATATGAGTTGGTTGACTGCTGTACATCCTTGGGAATAGCACCTCATCTCCATCTCTATATTCATACTTCATTTTAAAATCCTTCTCCACATACCGATCTCCCTTTTTCATATAAACGGTAGATCCCTTCACAGATTTTAGTGGGCTGGCATTATAGTGAGCACCTTTGAACAAAGGTCGGTCACCGTACTGCTCCCTTTTCAAATAAGAAACATAGGTAAGAATATTTTCAGGGTTGTTTTCATCAATCGGCGGGTTAAATGTAGACCTCACCAAAACTACGGTGTAGGAAGCATTACCGATCAAAATAAACATAAATCCCAGGATGAGCGTATTGAGGTTCACCATTTTCATCTTCACCGAATACCACAATCCGAAAACCAGCAGGCCAGTAAATAGAACAAGGAATACTATGATTCCCGTATAAAATGGTGCTCCAAAGGAATTAGTGAAATAAATCTCAAATCTGGCTGCCAGACTTGGCAGACCTGGTATCACTCCAATTAATATTGTCAAGAGAATAGCTGCACTGATTCCTAAAGTAGCAATGATACCAGTTGGAGTAATTTCTTTGTAACGCTTGAAATATACAATCAAAGCCAATGCCGGGATAGTTACCAGGTTCAATAAGTGAACTCCTATAGAAAGCCCCATCATGTAAGCGATGAAAATCAACCATTTGTTAGCATCACTCTCATCTTCAATATTTTCCCATTTCAGAATTGCCCAAAAAACAAACGCTGTAAAAAATGAAGACATACCATATACCTCGGCTTCTACCGCCGAAAACCAGAAGGAGTCTGAAAAAGTAAATGCTAAAGCAGCTACTGCTCCCGCTCCCATCACCAATATTGTTTTATAATTATCATCTTCCTCGCCTGGCTTGACGAAAAACTTCTTACATAAATGGGTCACAGACCAAAAGAGGAAGAGTATCGTGAAAGCACTACTCAAAACGCTCACCATATTCACCCAGTAAGCTACTTGTTCCAGATCACCACCTGCCAGAAAAGAGAACAGTCTTCCAATCAATAGGAAAAATGGTGCTCCCGGTGGATGTGGTACTTCAAGTTTAAATGAAGTAGCAATAAACTCACCACAATCCCAGAAGCTGGCTGTGGGTTCTACTGTAAGCACATAAACAATCAGCGATATGGCGAAGAATACCCATCCTGAAATGACGTTTATCTTTTGATATTTCATAAAGTAAAATGCGTTATTAAATCCTTTTTCTCTTGTCAAACAGCTATCTGACACAAAATTCGGATACAATTTCAATCATCTTGCTCAACCTCCTGAAGGTGAGTCTGTTTCTGATCAACAGCGAAAATAGTCATTAAATAACAGACCGTTAAGATTATTTGACGAGATTTCTTTTCCTACTTTTCAAAAAAGGAATTTTTAAAATCTCCAAACCCATTTCATTCGCTTTCAACCACTCTATTCAAACAAACAATTTTCAACACTTCAACAATGTTAAAAAAAGTTAATATGCATTATTCAAAAAAACTCGAGCCACTCTGCTTTGGCGGAATGGCTCGAATTTCATGTTTTTATCAACAACTATTAACTGGCTGCTGACTTGTCTCTGTTAAAATCTATTACTACCGGAGTAGCAATAAAGATCGAAGAATAAGTACCAATTAATACACCTACCAATAGCGCAAATGAGAATCCTCTCAAGGCAGTTCCGCCAAATATCAGCAGGATAAGAATAACAATCAGTGTTGTCACGGAGGTAATCAAAGTTCGGCTAATGGTGTTATTCAATGATTCGTTGAATATGCCAATGACTTCTTTTCCTGATTTGATTCCCAGGTTTTCCCTGATTCTGTCAAATACAACCACCGTATCGTTTATCGAGTAACCAATAATTGTCAATATCGCAGCTACAAATACCTGATCAACTTCCAGTGACAGTCCCAATAGGTTTGCAATAGCAAAAGCTGAAAGTACGAACAATGTATCGTGTGCCAATGCTACAATTGCTCCAAGACCAAATTGCCATTTTCTAAACCTGATGATGATATATAGGAATATGGCAATCAAGGCAAACAATGCTGATTTATAAGATGCATCTTTGATGTCTTCCGCTATGGTACCGGAAACTTTCGAAGAACTGGAAATTGTAAAATTCTGTTCTCCCAGTTCTCTCGCTTCTTCAACATATGACATCCCGGTGAACTCACTGACCCCTTTGATCAAAGCTTCTCTTACTTTTAAATCTGCTTCATCAGTATCATCATCGATCAGGTAACTGGTAGTTACTTTTATGATATTTGCTGCATCATAGGTTTTTGCTTCAGTACCTTGATTATCGAAATATGGAGCTACTGCTGCCTCCAATTTTGACGTAGCTATCTCTTTCGGGAAACTGACAATAAATGATCTTCCTCCTTTGAAATCCACACCGAGCGTCAATCCTTTGATAATCATCGCTACAATACCGATACCGATAAATGTCGCTGAAAACAAATAAGCGACTCTTCTTTTGCTGATAAAGTCAAGAGATAGATTCGATAGTGCGCTCTTCGAAAACGGAGTAGCAAAAGAAATCTTGCTGTCATCACCTTTCTTGGACATCCATTCCACAATTACTCTGGTAATGAATACTGCTGAGAAGAATGAACATGCGATACCAATCATTAAAGTAATGGCAAATCCTTTTACCGGACCCTGACCCAATATATATAAAATGATACCTGTTAAGAAGGTCGTTACGTTGGCATCCACAATAGAAGAAAATGCCTTGCTATATCCGGAAGATATTGCCTGCTTCAGTACAGAGCCGTTTCTCAGCTCTTCTTTGATTCTTTCAAATATCAGAACGTTCGCGTCGATAGACATACCGATCGTTAATACGATACCTGCTATTCCGGGAAGTGTTAAGGCAGCATTTAAGTTTGCCAGAATTCCAAGAATGAAAAATACGTTGAAAAATAATGCCAGGTTAGCGATCATTCCTCCTTTAGAGTAGTAGGCTATCATAAAGATGATTACAATGGCCAGTCCTGAGAAGATAGAAATAATCCCCTGATTTCTTGCCACTTCTCCCAAAGTTGGACCAACAACAACATCTTCTACAATCGTAGTAGGTGCTGGTAATGAACCTGCTTTCAGAATATTCGCCAGGTCAGTAGCCTCTTCGATAGTGAAGTCACCTTCAATTTGTGAACTTCCTCCCGCAATTTCCTGATTTACGTTAGGCGCTGAATACACATAATTGTCAAGTACAATGGCAATTTGTCTACCCACATTGGCAGCTGTCAGTTTCTGCCATGCTCTGGCTCCTTTAGTATTCATAGTCATGCTGATATAAGGTACACCTGCATTGAACTCCTGACTGGCGGCTGTTACTACATCTCCTTCTAACGGCGCTTTACCATTACTTTTTGTGATTTTAATAGCATTCAGTCTCAGGAATAAAGAACCATCAGTTTCATCTTCTCTGGCCTTTACATCCCATAGTAATTTCATGTCTCCAGGGATCAAATCCTGAATAGATTCTCTTCTCAGAATGTTGTTAACTCTTGCTGTATCTTTCACATCGAAAGTCATAGGATTTCCTTTCCAGAAAAGAGACAGGAATGGCTGAGTGTTAACTGCAGTATTTAACAAAGAATCAGTAGCTGCATCGGTGCTGTCTTCTCCAACATTTAATGAATCGGATGTTCCTTCTGCCTCATCGTCAGCAGCAAGCAGATCAGAAAGCCCGGTATCTTCTGTCAACGCATCAGAACCATCATCACCAGCAGTAAGATCAGAAGCTTCAGCTGCTTTTGCTTTTTCTTCCAGACCCAATGTGTTGTCAATGCTGTATATGATGTTTGCCATCTCATTGAAGTTGTAAACCTCCCAGAATTCCAGTTTGGCAACACCTTGCAATAGCTTACGAACTCTCTGTGGGTTGTCAACACCCGGTAATTCTATCTGTATTCTACCAGTTCCCTGAATTTTCTGAATATTTGGCTGTGAGGTACCGAATCTATCAATCCTCGTTCTGAGAATATTGAAAGATCTGTCAACTGCATTGTTCACCTCCTCATTGATTACTTCAAGTACTTCATCGTCGGTAGAATTAAGGTTTATTCTATCGTTGTTAGAAACTGTAACAAACACATCGCTTAACTTCTTTCCACCACCGTTTGCACTAAATGAATTGTAGAACTCATCCACAAAATTTAGTTGCGTGCCTTTGACGGCAGCCTTAGCATCTTCCAATGCTTTGAGGAATGTGGCGTCTTTACTGTTACCGCTTAACCCTTTGATGATCTCTACTGGTGAAACCTCCAAAGTCACGTGCATTCCACCCTGCAAGTCGAGCCCGAGGTTCAATTCACTTTCCTTAATGCTTTTGTAAGTGTAGGAATATCCCAATATATCATATACCGGTTCATTCCATACAGAATCGAGGTATTGCTGTCTTTTTAGTTTATTAACAGCGCCATTTTCTGTCGCATATACTTCTGCGTCTTTTTGTACCCCTCTTGAAATAAAAGTAAATGAAAGGTAATAAATACACAGAAGTGAAATCAATATAGTGAGTATGATAACTCCTGATTTATTTCTCATGAGAATAAATAATTATATAAGTATTAAAACTTTAGTTTTTTGATATTTTTTGAATTGTTGTCATTCAATAATGACTGAAAGGAGCAGGCATAAAGCCTGATATTCCCTTGAAAGCAAATCCGATACTAGGGTGCGTTCGGACTTATGATATAACGGAATAGTGTTTTGAAAAACTTGGATGAACTCGAACTAATCCACTTTGGTCTCGGTGTTTGTGAAGGTGAAGCTTCAAAAACAAAATTTGAAACGTAACCAGCCACGCTGCTCAAGCCGCTTACCTGCAAAGCATTGGGTACAGCATCCAGCGATTTAACGGTTAATCCGTCATCCGATTCTTGTTCATCATCTGACTGATCGTCGATGTCAGCGCTTTGAACGATTTCTGCATCTTCATCGACAATCTGCGATTGGTAAGGGGAAACGATCGAAAATACCGCTATCAATAGCCCTAAAGCTACAATCGCTATTCTCTCAACCATATTGATATTCGTTTCCTTTTTCATTTAGTAGGCAAAAATAATTAAAGAATTGAAATAGGAAAACTATTCTGATATTTTACTTTTCAGATAAGTGATTACCACCTCCAGTGCAGTTTCCAGAGAATTGCCTTCTGTGATATGATTTGGTATGATGAAATCGGCTTCCTGTTTGTAGGGTTTGATATATCTGCTAAAGGCCGGTTCCACATGATGCTCATAGCGATACAGGACATCCTGCAGGTCATAGCCTCGTTCTTCGGCATCTCTCAAAATCCTTCTTTTCAACATCAGAATGTCTTTGGCATCAATAAAGAGCTTGAGGTCCATCGCTTTTCTAACGTTTTCGAAATGAAAGGTAAAAATCCCTTCCACCACAATTATTGAGGCAGGTTTTAACTCGATCGATTTTGGTTTTCTATCAGGATTATTAGACAT
>JBCBHL010000372.1:0-7237 GCA_038525605.1 Bacteroidota bacterium | reverse complement strand
AGGATTGGGAATTATAAAGTTTGGTATGACCAGAGATCAGCTTAAACTGATTCTTGGAAACCCTAATGAAACCAGTCGAAAATCTGTACTTTCGGAAAACTGAACAGATAAATCCATCTCATCATAATGCCAGGTTTCCATGTCTTCGTCCTCAATTCCGTCGGTCAGATCGTTCTCAGTTTCATCAGGGTTTCCAAGAATCAGTTTAAGCTGATCTCTGGTCATACCAAACTTTATAATTCCCAATCCTGATCCCGGAATAATTTCTTTGATTTCGTGTTCTTTTGTCATCTGCATCAATACTGTTTAGTCCTGCAAATCTAGTCGTTTTGTCCTAAGAACCTGAATAATTGAGTATAACTTACATCAGGCCATCCTGAAAAAGAAACTTGTTGAATTCAAAAGTAAAACTGTCTGAAATGAGTCATCAATTCTGACAGTCCTGAGACAGTAGAAGTTGGCAACTACTCGCCAGTTGTGAAGGTCAGCAACATTACAGATTCTATCTATGATTGAAAGCAAGGACAGTTAGAGCGAAATTCCTTTGTTTGCTTACTGAAATGATTCTCTTTCAGCCCATTCCAATCCTTCCGGCAATTCTTCGGAGCTAAATTCCAGATGGATGACTCTCCTTTGCTTTTGACTTGCTGTTTTTGCAGACGCATGTAGTATCAACGGTCTGATCATATGCACACCACCACTATAAACTTCACAAATCTGAGGAATGCTGTTACTCGTAATTAAATTGATTTCTTCACCTGAAAGCTTTTTTTGATGAGAACCGGGAAGTACTTTCAGTGCACCGTTTTTGTCTGAGGTGTCATCGAGATGTATCCTCAGTGTGAAACTGTTTTTATTGATTTCTACAGGCGGGCAAACGCTGGTAACACCTGCTTTGCTTGTCCAGCCGTAATAGCCTTCGACTTCCTTTTTTCTCGTCACATTAATAGGGATGTCCTGATGCCAGGTCACATACCAGTTAGATTGAAGAGGCTTATCAAAGAAGACAGACTTCACTAAAAAAGCATTGCTGTCAACTGTATTTAATACTCTTTTCAGATTCTTGTTAAATACGACATTTCTCAATTTAGGGATTTTTTTGAGCACCTCCCGAAGAGAAAATGGTGTGTCCTCTGTTGTTTGTTCGCTAAAGTACTCGTCGATCAATCGTCGCATCAATCGGGTTTCTTTAGCGCTGTAAATATGGTTTAGAACAGCAGTACCTTTATGATAAAGTTTCTTTTTCGCTGTTTCCAGTCCCCTTTCGCTGATTTCTGTATTGTATAATTCCAGCCCGCCACTCAGACGTTCTTTGATATTTCTCTTCAGCCTGGAAGGTGCTATTACTTTGATACCATCACCAAAGCCAAGAATTTCCTTCTCCAATTCAAAATTGTGTTGCACTTTGATAGAAATAGTGATACCATACGGATCATGACTAATCACTTTCTGACTCCAGTGAAATGGTTTGGTTTCAACGTAAGGAGCGTGTTTGTTGATTACATATAGCAACACTTCTTCGGGTTCCATCTCAGGACTTACCGAAACGCCTATTACATCTTTGAAATAAGCTTCAGAATCAAAATCCTTTGAAGGAGTAAAAAAATCACCACTTTTAGTAATGTCGATAATTCTGTCAAGGGCCAGGTTCAGAAAGCCTTCTCTTTGTTTTTTGATACCAATGATAAACCATCTGTTTTTGAACTCTTTAAGCAGATGTGGCTGAAAGCTAAAGGTACTTGGTTGTCTTGCTTTGAAAGATTGATAAGTAAGTGAAAGCTCTTCTCTTTTAATGATCGCCTGGTAGAGAGGATCCAGGTATTTCAATCCTTTAAGATTTTCATTTTTCTCAAAATCTATGACTGATTTTTGTTGCGTCTTTCGGGCATAAATATGATCCTCCAGCTTTTGAACCATGCTTTCCAATTCTTTGAAGTGTGAAAATCCTCTGAATTGCTTCAGAAAATCAACCGTTTCGGATAGCTTATTTAAATCCTGATCCGTTAAAGGGATATTGGTAATACTGTATTCAGGATCTTCGTAGGTATAATACTTCTTATCAATAACAACGATCGGTGCATTGTAACCGAGTTTGTCACTTCGCATCATCTGGATGTCCATCTGTACAGTGCGTTTGCTAACGCCCTTTTCAATGCCTTCGTAATCGTAGAGTGTTTCGGAAACTTCTTCGATTAGGTCGTCAAGAGTCCATTTTCGATACCTGTTTTGCAGGCAGTTGTCAATTGTCCGGTATCTGATGAGTGCATTTCTGTTGACAGGCATAATTTTTCTGTGATTTGTAAGATATTACAAATATACAGATAGTTGCGCAGTGTATTTGCGTATTAAAAAGAAGTTGAGAAATGGAATCAGAAAGTGTTGTAGTTACAATTTTTTAGACTGAAATAATCTATAGCTTAACATAACCATTCCCGATGAATGTTCAACCCTGTAGACAAATTTATCTGACCAATTGACATCATTGTATTGTCTGACTTCCAAATATACCCTGTCGGCATAATTGTAACCTAATCCGACACCAAACCTCATTTCCGGTGAGATTTCAAACAATTCTGTTTCTTCCAGTTCAACAAATGATTTGAATGAAAAACTGACTAAAGACCCGAAGTTGGCAAAGAGTTTAGATTTTTTACTTAATAAAAAATACCTTCTGAAATTGACTGCGAAATTTAAAGCAGAATAGTTAGCGTAAGACTCGTCACGATGATTTCTGATCCTGAA
This sequence comes from Bacteroidota bacterium, assembly GCA_038525605.1. Classification (GTDB taxonomy): domain Bacteria; phylum Bacteroidota; class Bacteroidia; order Cytophagales; family Cyclobacteriaceae; genus JANSWY01. Next base: position 4,495 of record JBCBHL010000372.1, on the reverse strand, counting down.
TTCTATATTGGAAGACTCATTAAATTTTTCATACATAAGTTCCGTCATTAGAGACCACTTTTTTTGCTCTGATGATAAAGAATATTCAAATTCCACACCATAAGTGGGTACGATAAAATTGCCGAAATCAGAGTCGTAAACTCTACCGCGTGTATTATCAACATTCAGTGAGGAAAATATTATTCCCGTCTTTACTTTGAATTGTGACTTGCCAGGTATTGTCTTTACTTCATAAGCAGAATAATAATCTTTATTGGTACATTGGTTTTGTTCTATGAAGTAATCAATCAGCGATCTTTGATCATAACTTAGTTTGCTGAAATATGATCTACTTTTGTTTTTACAGCTAACAGCTTCTGATAACTGCGTACGAAAAGTAGCATTAATTAATTCCTTATCATTCTTACTATCATAATCATCAATAAGAGGTCTTATGGTTTTGTCAGCCGTTTGAAAATAAAAGGTGTTTTGCTTGTCTCTTGACAATAAGTATAAATTGAATTGCCCGCTGACTAATTCTTTTAGGAACACAGTCTCTTTCTTAACTTCTGATGGCTCCTGATTCCTCATTTCGGCACTTTGAAGAGACCTATTTAACACAATTTTTTTTCTTACAAATTTGATCTTATTAATAATTCCGAATTCTTGTACTTCATTGATAGTATTTTCTATCAGGTTACTGTCGGTATTTTTTAGATATTTAAAATTGGTCGGATTATCAACCCAATCCTGATTGCTAATCATACAGGTGACTTTTGTTCCATCATTTTCAATGAAATACCCTGCCTCTAAACGTGTCTGAGCTAAAATATAGTTGACTGATAACCAGAAGAAAACTGAACTAAAGGATATTTTGAGATACATGATTTATTAATTTACCCCTACCGCATTTAGGGAATGTCAGCTGAAGTTTAAAATAACCTCACCCCTAAAACCAAAGCCATCGAATTATATTGCGAATCCCATTCAATGACACGGTTGATTAATGAATAAGGAGAGTTTTGCCTTAATTCCAGCGACAAACGATCGTTGTAATTGTAGCCAATGCCGATATTTCCTCTGAGACCACTGGTAGTTGGGAAGTCTGCAACTCTTTCTATCGTAATATTGGAATTTCCGGTTATACCAAAAGTCATACCTAAGTTTGCAAATAGTCTGGACTTATTATTAAGAAACACGTAATACCTGACACCCGCAGAAATTTCTACAGTTGTGAAATTGACCATTGCCTCATCCGTAGTGGTCTGAGGAGAATTAGGAAGGATAATTTCTTCCTGGTACGAGGTGTAATATGGCTCTAATATAAATGCCCATTTGTTTCTGGTGCCGGGAAAGGCCACCTCCATTTCCAGGCCTACCCTTGGAATGATTTGTGTACCAAAATCTGCATCAAATGTTCTTCCAGGTAAGTAGTCCACCACTAGCGATGCAATAGAGACTCCGGCACGTAGATTGAGGTGTAGATTTGTATCAGTTTCTGATGAAGGTTTTGTTTCGTAAACACTGAAATAATCACTGTTTCTGCATTTGTTTTCTTCAATGAAATAGGCCACCAGATCAGTCTGAACATATTTTACCTTCTCAATTTTATTAGCAGGATCCTTTTTGCAATTGACGTCCAGGAACAGCTGAGTTAGGTACTGCTTGTTAGTAGCAACAGAACCATTCTTTTTGTACTTTTTATAGACCAGCTGAGTAATGTCAAGATCTGGAGTCGTGTAAAAATAGCGGTTGATATCTCCGTTTTTATAACTAAAGAGGCTAGCATCACCGCTGACCAGCTCTTTCAGAAATAAAGTGTCAACAACGTATTCCGGGTTGGGTGATTTGCTCAGCGCATTCAGCCTGTTAGTAGATTGATCCATTTCAACAATAAATCTCCTGAAGCGTACATCATTGATGATACCAAACTCCTGAACTTCTGTCAGATCCTTGAATTGTACTTCTCCATTTTCGGAAATTAGGTAGGTGAACTTTTCAGGATTATTGCTCCAGCCTACGTTTTTTATCAAACAAGTACTTTTGACGCCTTCATTATCGATGTAATAACCAGGCTCAAACCTAATTTGCCCTATGCCGATGAAAGAAATGCCAAACAGAGCGACTAATAATAGAGATAGTTTTTTCATTCTATAGATTGATTGTAAAGTATAGATCACCTTCATATTTAACTAATGATTGCAATTTATTCATTTTGATCCGATTAAATAAATTCAAATTGGATAACACTTCGGAAATCTTCTAAAGCACCTCTCAGTGTTGCTTTTCTTTAATTTTTTATCGGATAACTGGAGAATCCAGAGCTGGTAAGTTCCCGTCAATTATAAAAATAGCATCATATAAAAGTATCAACTTAACTTTCTCCTGCATGCAGTCGAAGATACTGTGATTTTATCCACCTGTAAAGTCAATAAATCTTTGAAAATGTCATCAAAAAAAGAGACAACTCTCCATTAGAATACCCTAATTCCGAGGATGAATTCCATTGATCTATATTGGGAGCGCCATTCTGCTTCGTTGACGATTAGCGAGTAGGGAGTGTTTTGTCTGACCTCAACTGATAAACGATCGTTATAATTATACCCTATTCCTACGTTTCCTCTCAATCCACTGTTAATTTCAAATTCAGCTACTCTTTCCACAGATATCTTTGAACTTCCTGTAATTCCGATCAAGGCGCCAATGTTCACAAATAACCTCGATTTATTACTTAAAAATAAATAATATCGAACACCGGTAGAAAACTCCACTGCTCTGAAATCTATTTCAGCTTCAAAATTAGCTTGCGTACCAAGAGGAAGTATAGTTGTTTCCTGGTAAGAGGTGTAGTACGGTTCAAATATAAAAGCCCATTTGTTATTTGTGTCAGGGAAGCTTAATTCCAATTCTACACCTATTCTTGGATTGATCTGTGAACCGAAATCAAATTCTGAGTCAAATATGCTAGCAGGTAAATACTCTAAAACAGATGAGGCATTGGTAACTCCTGGTCTTAGACTCAATCGTAGGCCTTTATCAGTTTCCTGATCTGCCCAGGACAAGATCGTGCTGTAATATTCGCTATTTTTGCACTTGTTCTCCTTAATAAAATGAGCTATCAGATCTTTCTGAATATATTTCACCTGCTGCAATTTGTTAGCGGGTTCTTTTTCACAATTGACATCCAGTAAGAGTTGCGTTAAATATTGCTTGTTTGTAGCAACAGAACCGTCTTTTTTGAATTTCTTATAGATCAGCTGAGTGACTTTGAGATCTGGTGTGGTGTAGAAAAAGCTTTTGGTAACACCATCCCTGTAGCCATACAGACTGGTTGCACCTGTTACAAGCTCTTTCAAAAACAAAGTGTCAGTAACATATTCGGGGATGGCGGTCTTGCCAAGGTCGGAAAGCCTTTGTGTGGATTTATCAATTTCGACAATAAACCTTTTGAAACTTACGCCATTGTCAATTCCAAATCCCTGAACTTCTGCCAGTCCTTTTGTTTTCGCTTCGCTGTCTTCGGACAGGCGGTAAACAAACTTTTCCGGGTTGTTACTCCAGCCTACATTTTTGATCAAACAAGTGTTCTTTACACCCTCATTATCGATATAATAACCAGGCTCGAACTTAATTTGCGCAGTGCTTAAGAAAGAAACCCCAAACACGAAAATTAACAGTATTGATAGCTTTTGCATTTTTAGATTGATTTAGAGTAATTGTTTTCTTAATAAAGAATTATAGACCGCAAAATATTGATTCTACACATAACGTTGCGGACTTGATTGGCCTGATTCATTTCTTAATCGCGACAGAGGGGTTACTAGCCATACAGAAATGGTCAAAACAGTCTGTATCCAAGTGTTACTGATCTAGACTTGTACTGAGAATTCCAGCCTACGCTTGCTTCTATTATAGAATGAGAAGTGTTCTGACGATATTCCAGGAAGTATTTGTTTTTGAAGTTAAAGCCAACAGCTCCATTGAACCTCTGACCGCTTACTAAGTCAAAATCTCTAATTCTCTCCATTGTTATAAATGAATTGCCTGACATGCCAAGGGATATTCCACCATTGACATACAACTTTGAATTTTCTGAAAGAAAAAAGTAATACCTTATTCCAGTTGATAACTCAATTGTTGAAAAATCAATTGAAGCCTCATCGATTTGTGTTTGAATGGCATTTTGAAGTATGATATCTTTTCTAAATGAGGTGTAGTATGTTTCAAACACGAAGGCCCATTTCTTTTTGGAATTAGGGATATCAATTTCAACTTCCAGACCAATTCTGGGTATAAATTCTGTTCCGAAATCACCATCAAATCGTCTACTATTCAGGTTTTCTATGAAAAAAGATGCCACGGTACTTCCAGCTCTTAGATTTAGATGAATACTGTTTTCTTTTTTCTTCCTGATTGTGGGATCGTATAAACTAAAATAATTACCGCTACTACATTTATTGTGCTCTATAAATTGTTTGATGAGATCCTTTCTGATGTATTTTATCTGATTGATTTG
>JBCBHL010000371.1:0-7252 GCA_038525605.1 Bacteroidota bacterium | reverse complement strand
ATCAAATATACCTGCAGCCGCTTCAATTGGATCAGTGTATGTTTCAAGCAAAGAAAGCCGTTCATCTTTCTTTATCAGGTTTGAGATAATCATTAAAGAGGTAGGATCGTCGTCTACTGCAAGACAAGTGATTTTTCTATCCATGTGCTTCTCTTATTTCAGTTGTCTTTCAAAAGTATGAAAATAACTCAATATTGTAAATCAAAAATCGATGAAACGGTATATTTGATGGTTAAACACCTCAACATAATAGATATTTACAGATAAATTGACAGATTTAAGGTATGACCCATGATGTAGTAGTGTGTGGCGGTGGTGCTTCCGGTTTTTTTGCTGCAATTAATATTGCTATCAAAAACCCTGATTTCTCGGTAGTTATATTAGAAAAATCTTCCAAGCTATTATCCAAAGTCAAAATATCCGGCGGAGGAAGGTGCAACGTAACCAATGGCAGAAATAAAGCCTCAGAACTTGTCAATTTTTATCCCCGAGGCGAACGGAAAATTTACAATTTGTTGAAAAACTTCGGCCCGGGAGAGATGAAAAACTGGCTGAACAGCTATGGGGTTCAACTGAAAACTGAAGAGGACTTAAGAGTATTCCCTATTACTGACAAATCTCAGACCATTATCGATTGTTTTCTCAAGTTGTGTCATCAACATAAGATTGCCATTGAAACCCAACAGGAGGTTACCAGTATTTCCGATGAAAATAACCTGTGGTCAATTGAAACAAAATCGGACTCCAACTACCGAAGCAAATCCATTGTATTGGCAACAGGTGCTTCACCGAAGACCTGGCAACTGATAGAGCAACTGCCATATAAATTAACGGAAACGGCACCTTCCCTATTCACTTTCAATATAAAAGACCAAAGGATAAAGCATCTTCCAGGCGTGGCATTTCAGCATGCATCTGTAAAGGTAGCAGGCACCAAGCTCGCTGAAGAAGGACCGCTACTCATTACACACTGGGGTATGAGCGGGCCAGCAATCTTAAAACTCTCAGCCTGGGGAGCCCGAACTTTAAAATCGATCAACTACGACTTCAAAATACTCATTAACTTCAACGCCAATACCAGCCAGGAAGAAATGAGAAACTGGCTAAATGAGCAAAAAAATGTTTCGGGTGGTAAAAAAATTTCAAACGTTGTACCAGCAGGTATTGTAAAAAGATATTGGCTCAGCCTGTTGGATTATTGCCAAATCTCTCATAATCAGATTATTAGAGAACTAAATAAAAAACAAATCAACAAGCTCATCGAAGAATGCTGCCAGGCACAGTTTGAAGTTAAAGGCAAAAGCACGTTCAAAGATGAATTTGTGACCTGTGGAGGAGTAGCGCTCAACGAAATAGATTTAAAGACGATGGAAAGTAAAAAACACCGTGGTATTTATTTTTGTGGAGAAGTCCTGGATATTGATGGCATTACCGGAGGATTTAATTTTCAGGCATGCTGGGCCACAGCATGGGCAATATCCGAAGCAATCTCTCAGAAAAACCAGCAGTAACATCAATTGGATGTATCGAAAAAGGTGTAAATACATTACTTTAGGTATATGATTATAAATAGTGCCGACAGACTATCGAAAACTGAAGAATATTACTTTTCGGTTAAACTAAAAGAGATCGCCGGTTTAAGGAAAAAGGGACATCAGGTGGTTAATCTTGGAATAGGAAGTCCGGATTTACCGCCTGACGAAGGCATCATCGAAGAGCTAAAGACAGCAGCAGATTCTTCTGTTGCTCACGGCTACCAAAGCTACCAGGGTATTCCCGAACTGAGAGAAGCCATCAGCGCCTACTGCGAAAAGTACTACAGTACTAATTTTGATCCCGCAACAGAGATTTTGCCGCTGATAGGATCCAAAGAAGGAATTATGCACATTTCTATGGCATTTTTAAACCCCGGAGATCATGTGTTAATTCCCAATCCTGGATATCCCACTTATAGATCGGTTTCACAACTGTTGCAATGTAAAATTTCCAATTATGCATTAGATGAAAACAATCAATGGAATATTGACATTGAGGCCCTGCGAAATTTTCCGCTCGACGAAGTGAAAATTCTTTGGCTGAACTATCCCAATATGCCTACGGGAGTCGCTCCTAACAAAAGTATTATCCAAAAGCTGATAGGCCTGGCAGCAAAGCATAAGTTCCTGATTATCAATGACAATCCTTATAATCAGCTTTTTGCGTCACCCGCTTTCAGCATCTTTCAATTCGAAGGTGCCAGAGAGGTAGCCATTGAGCTCAACTCTATGAGCAAGTCTCATAACATGGCTGGCTGGAGACTGGGGTGGGTTTCGGCAGAAAAAGACTATATCAATACCATCTTAAAAGTAAAAAGTAATATGGATTCCGGTATGTTTCAACCTATTCAAAAAGCTGCAATAAAAGCACTGTCTTTAACAGACGAATATCACGATCAACAAAGAAAATTGTATCAGGAAAGACGAGCAGTTGCTTCCAAAATTTTTGATGAGCTGAACTGCAGTTATTCATCTCAGGAAGGTATGTTTCTGTGGGCAAAAATCCCTGACAACATCGATTCTGCTGAATCATTTGTAGACAATCTTTTAATGAAAGCAGGCGTATTCATAGTTCCCGGATTTATCTTTGGCAGCAATGGCCGGCGATATCTCAGGATTTCACTTTGTGCTACTACTGATGTATTACAAGATGCTTTACAAAGAATAAAATCTGCTACTTTATGATTATCACAGTTATTGGTCTTGGACTCATAGGTGGATCTTTTGCAAAAACCCTGAAAAACCACCATTCCAATATTCATGTAATAGGCAGCGACATCTACCAAAAACATGAAAAGAAGGCTCTTGAACTCGGTCTTGTAGACGAATGTCTTCCATTTGAAAATGCCATTAGCCAGGCAGAAATAATTTTGCTGGCTGTTCCGGTAAATATCATTGAGCAACAGCTAAAAGACATCCTGGACAAAATTGAACCGCGTCAGCTGGTAATAGATTTTGGCTCTACCAAGCACAATATCACAGCAAGTGTAGCTGGTCATCGGAACAGAAAAAATTATCTGGCAGCACATCCGATGGCCGGAACAGAAAATACGGGACCAGAGGCAGCTTTTGCCGGATTGTATACCAACAAAATCCTGATCATCTGTGATCAGGAATTCACCGACAACCAGCTACTGGAAAAAGCTATCTCCATATTCAATTTACTGTCATTTCAGCTGATTTATATGGATAGTAAATCGCATGACAAGCATATCGCCTATGTATCGCACCTGTCTCATGTAAGTTCATTTATGCTTGGATTAACGGTTCTGGATATTGAACAAGACGAAAAAAACATTTTCCACATGGCAGGAAGTGGATTTCAGTCGACCGTAAGGCTGGCTATGAGCTCCGCAGATATGTGGACTCCTATATTTATTCAAAACAAATCTAATGTCAAAAAAGCGCTCTCACAGTATATTACACAACTCAAAGAGTTTGAAGAAGCCCTTGATCAGGAAGATGAACAAATGTTACATCAAATGATGTCGAGAGCTAACAATATTAAAAAAGCATTGGACAAAAAACAGCAATTATAAGACATGGAGTATTTTGATATATTAACCGTTGACGGCCTGACACTGAAAGGAAAAAAAGTGGCTCCTGCCAGTGAACCGAAGGCAATTCTGTGCATTGTTCACGGTTTTGGAGAACATCAGGAAAGGTATACACATGTAATTGATGCCATGGTAGCTGAAGGAATTGCTGTGTTTACTTTTGACTTGAGAGGTCATGGTAAATCTGAAGGAAAAAGAGGTCACGCAAAAAAATACAGTTACCTCATTGAGGACGTGGAAGAGTTTCTGATGCATGCCCGCAGAGAATTCAATGACGCTCCTATCATATTGATGGGACACAGTTTCGGTGGACATATTGTGGCAAATTTCCTTTTGAAAAAAACCACCAGTGAAATAGCTGCAGCAATCATCTCCTCTCCATGGCTAAAACTGGCATTCGAACCACCGGCCTTCAAGGTAAAACTCGCAAAAATAATGGCCAATATTTATCCGGCCTACAGCGATAAAAGTGAATTAGACGTATCCAGGTTGTCTCGTGTCCCCGAAATTGCTGAGGCCTACTCAAAAGATCCTTTGGTGCTCAATACGATAACTGCTGGGTTATTTACTTCCATACTATCGGCAAGCGATTGGATTATTGCCAATGCCTCCACACTAAAAGTACCAACGCTACTCTATCATGGTACTGCCGATGAAATCATCAGCATTGACGGTTCAAAGCAATTCGCAAATAATGCAGGAGAGGTGGTGGATTTTAGAGAACTAGCAGGTGTTTATCACGAGCCCCACAACGATCTTGGTCAGGAAAATGTCATCAAAATGATTTCTTCTTTCGTCATAAACAACCTGTAAACGTTTCAATACATTCAAAACTTTACTATTCTTCTGATTACCAGGCTATGAACAAATTACTTTATCCAGAAAACCAATCTTATGAGCAGGGTATTATTATCAATCATTTTGGTATGTTTGACACATTTCATGTATGCACAGTCGGATATCAAATTTGGTGAAATTTCAATCGAAGAATTAAAGAAAGAGAAAAGCCAGATTGAAGCAAATGCAAGTGCTGAAGTGCTGGGTGAATTCGGTTCCTTGATCATCACAGAAAACGCAGGAGGCACACGATATTATATTTTCGAATACCATAAAAGAATTAAGATATATGATTCTGAGGGCTATGAGAATGCTGATGTAACAATTCCGTTTTTTCATCCTTTGAATGGAAGTGAAGAAAAAATGCTATCGTTAAAGGCTTATACCTACAACCTTAAAAATGGTAAGGTAGAAAAAATTAAGTTAACCAATAAAGAAATAATCACAGAACAAGTTTCTAAAAACTGGAAGGCAAAAAAGATTTCATTCCCTCAGGTAAAAGAAGGTTCTGTAATCGAGTATAAATATAAAATCAGTTCATATTATATACTTGATGTACCCGACTGGGTTTTTCAGAAAGATATCCCGGTTGTATGGAGTCAGTATGATTTTTCCATTCCCAAATGGTTTAGACATAAAATAGTAAGTCAGGGATCAATAAATTATACGATCAATACACAGAAGGAAGTAAGGGATACTAATTCTAAATGGAATCTTCAAAAGTCAGTTTGGGCTGTTTCAAACATTGTGCCTTTAAAGGATGAGAAATACGTCTCCAGTAAGTCTAACTACGTTATGAAATTAAATTTTCATATGAACGCAAGAGTCAGGCAATCCAGAAAAATAGTAGGGCAAAATTATCCCGAGTTCAACACAAGTCTTATGGAAAGTACTATGTTTGTTAAACTCCTGCTAAACAATAAATTCCTCCCTGACAATGTAATTCCACAATCAAAAGCATCAAGTGATCAGGAAAAAGCGCTGGCACTATATAACTACGTACAAAAACAGATGACCTGGGATGACTATTCCGGATTTCTTCCCGGTGACGTTAAAAAGGCATGGAAAGAAAAAAGGGATCCGTAGGTGAAATTAATGCCATTTTAGTGATGATGATGCGAAAAGCAGGTCTAAACGCAGAACCAATTATTTTAAGTACAAGAAGAAATGGGTTACTTCACCCGATATATCCTGATGCTGATGAGTTTAATTATCTGCTGGCAGGTGTAAAATTAAATGAAAACTGGGTGATGCTAGATGCATCAACAGGCAGGGGTTACCCTTTTGGTATGATCCCTGTAAAGTGCCTGAATGGATCCGGCTGGATTGTTTCTTACACTCAGGCTGGATGGGTTCCGCTAAAAGGTTATGGCTCTGCCGCAACTGTTACGCAATCAACTCTTAACCTCAGAGAAGATGGAACGATAGATGGAAATATGAAAATCTCAACCAAAGGTTATGCAGACATCTCACGAAGAAAAGCGCTATACTTAAAAGGAAAAGAAGATTACATTGAAAGTATGAAGGAGGATCTACCGGACTGGAAATTTGATAGTGTATACTTTGAAAACGAAGAGGATATTTACAGCTCACTGATTGCCAACTACAAGATTCACAATAAGGAAAATATACATAGTGAGATCATTTACCTCAAACCGATAATCATCAGCCAGTATGAAAAAAATCCTTTTGAACCAGATGAAAGAGAAATGCCCGTAGATTTTGCTTATCAAACTGAAGAAAGATATGTGATGGAACTTAAAATTCCTGAAGGATATGCTGTAGATGAATTACCAAAACCAGCTGTGTTCCAATTACCCGACAGAGCAGCAAAGTATCAATTCTCCGCATCCAGAATAGGAAACAAAATAAGCATCATCAATATCCTGAACATTTCCGGGTTATTCTACCCGGTAGAAGAATATGAATCAATTAAGAAATTCTTTGAACTGATGATCGAAAAACAGGCAGAGCAAATCGTTATCAAAAAAATCTAGTTTCGAAAAAAGGCGATATAAAAACCATCAAATATTCGATTTAATTAAAAAAAGGTGTTTTTAGCCTGGAACTATACAATTAAACAACACAAGAAATTGCCCTTAAAATAATTCTGAAGTGGCTATTTTGGCACTGCCAATCTGTAAGAAAATTCTATCTTTTAGAATTCTTTATTACTTTAGCAGTTAATTATATAAATTACTAAAACCATAAACATATGAGTAGGATCCTATTATTAATTGTAGCAGTTTTCGCATTTTCTAATATCAATGCACAGGTAGATTTAAAATTTGGAAAAGTATCTGTTGAAGAACTCAAAAAAGAAAAGAGTTTAATCGATGAAACTGCAGGAGCGGAAGTATTGGGAGAATTTGGTGTTTTAAACTTCAAGTTCGACAGAGAGCTAGGCCTGGTATACAATTTCGAATACCATAAGAGAATTAAGATCTACAATTCATCGGGATATGACAATGCTGATGTAAGTATTCCTTTCTACGACCCTTCAGGAATTGGTGGCGAAGATATCACACTGATAAAAGCCTATACCTACAACCTGGAAGGAAGCAAAATAGAGAAGATCAAACTGACCAATAAAGAAATCATAGAAGAAAAAATTTCCGAAAACGTGAAGGTGAAGAAACTTACTTTTCCTCAGGTTAAGGAAGGAACCGTAATCGAATACAAATACACACAAACTTCCGATTATATCACTTCTGTTCCAGACTGGACTTTTCAGGAAAGCATTCCCGTAGTTTGACTTGCTGGAAATATACCTTTCATTTTTCAGAGGAGCGGCATTCGCCACAGCCCAGGTAGAAGTCTTCA
>JBCBHL010000370.1:0-7255 GCA_038525605.1 Bacteroidota bacterium | reverse complement strand
AGAAGGAGGAAATAGACGCTTTAATTGATCAGCTATTTGCTTGCGATCAACCTAATTACACACCCAGTGGTCAGCCGACTTTTGTGATATTAAGTCTGGATAAGATTGGGGAATTTTTCAATGGATAAGAAAGATTAAATGTATAGAATAACACCAATAGTAAAGAACATTTTGATAATAAATGTAGCCATTTTTGTTTTGGATACCTACCTGCTAAAAGGGTTGCTATCCAACTACCTGGCGCAGAGATTTATATTGGCAGACAGTTTTAATTTTGCCCAGTTTCTGGGATATATGTGGTTGCATGGTGATCTTGGTCACCTGTTCTTCAATATGCTGATGCTGTTTTTTATGGGGCCCATATTGGAACAGATGTGGGGTGGAAAGAAGTTCTTGCAGTACTACTTGATTACTGGTATCGGCGCAGGTATTTTATATGCAGGTGCTAATTTCATAGATTTTTATCCCGATATACAAGCTGCCAATGCTTACATCGAAAATCCTACTCCGGAAGCTTTTGAGTATTTTGTGAAAGAAGGGACCTCAAAGCATATTCGGGTTAACAACAGTCAGCTATTGGCCAATATGATGAACAGTTATTTCGAGTCTCCGGAAAGCCCTCAGGTGAGAGGTGAAACGATTGCTTTTGCTTCCAGGATTCACGATGCTGCTGTTCAGGGTTATGGAAGTAGTATGGTAGGTGCTTCCGGGGCTTTGTATGGTGTGTTACTGGCAGTAGCCATGTTATTCCCCAATATGACAGTCATGTTGTTGTTTCCTCCGATACCAATGAAATTGAAATATTTGGCACTTGGACTGACAGTTTTTTCCATTTATAGCGAGTTTAACAGGAGCTCAGGTGACAATGTGGCACATTTAGCACATTTGGGTGGAATGTTGATAGGATTTATCTTGTTAAAGATATGGAAGGTTAAAAATAACTCCTACTATTAGGGAAGTTATTGAAACAAGGTTGTGAACAATGAGGTTTTCTATTATCAGAATTCAGCGAACTGCAATTAAATCAATGATTACTGAATGCATATTGCTGATGAGTTAGTGGAAAATCTCAATGACTCATAATTGAACTAACGTGAAGAAATTTTAAGAATGGCAAGTATATTAGATGATTTAAAAACTACCTGGGGAAAACCCAACAGTTTGCTGGCCAGACTCATTTTGGTGAATGTGTTTGTATTTTTGGCCGTAAACATCATCGGTTTTTTCATACCGAAGGAGTATTACCACCAATTCGTTCAGAATCTGGCTATGCCTACTTCATTACTGGAAGGCAGAGGTAGTGATGCTATGTATACTTATCCTTTCATCTACAAACCCTGGACTTTCTTCACGGCTTTCTTTACCCATATAGGTTTTCGTCACATTCTTTTCAATATGTTGGCATTGTACTGGTTTGGTATGCTGATCAGAGATTTCCTGGGTGATAGAAAACTACTCAGCATTTATTTTCTTGGAGGGATTGCTGGTAGCTTGTCGATGCTGATTCTTTTTAACCTGATTCCGGGTTTTGGGGGAGGAAACGGAATAGGATACGGGGCATCCGCAGCAGTGTTTGCTGTAATGGTAGCTGCAGCTACAAAATTTCCCGACTACAACTTCAATCTGCTTTTTATAGGGCCGGTTAAGATCAAGTATATCGTGTTGGTGCTGTTATTTCTCTCATTTACGGGCCTGAAAGGAGATAATGTAGGCGGAGAGGTTGCTCATATGGCCGGAGCGCTGATAGGTTTTCTCTACATCAGACAGTTGCATAACGGAACTGATCTGGGCAAACCTGTTTTAGCAGTATCAGATTTTCTGGTGAATTTTTTCAAGCCCAAACCGAAGATCAAAGTAACGCATCGATCGGGAAGCAGAAGGGCCTCTAAAAAATCAACGAGTTCTGCCCGGAAGAGCTCTTCAAAAAACAACATCGACGAACCGCCACAGGAAGAAATCGATGCAATCCTTGACAAAATCTCACAGTCAGGATATGACAGCCTTTCGAAGGATGAGAAACAAAAGCTTTTCAACGCCAGTAATAAGTAAGTTGAGTACTTAGGATAGAACTTAAAATCTTTTTTAGTAATCCGAATGAATAGCTCCTGTTCCAAAAGAAACCTGAATGAGAATTCATTTTTTAGGAGGTAAATCCAATAATTATTTGAGATTACTACCCTTCTTCTTTGTTGGCAAGTTGTCCGCAGGCGGCATCAATATCTTTTCCTCTACTCCTTCTTACATTTATATTTATCCCCCTGTCTTCCAGATACTGGCTGAACTTATCGAGTGTTTCGGGGTCCGTATTGACAAATTCCGCATTTGAAATCGGATTGTATTCAATGATATTGATCTTGCTGGGTATTCTTTTACAAAACTGATACAGCTTTTCGGCATCTTCCAGCGAGTCATTGAAATTGTAAAAAAGAATGTATTCGAAAGTGATTTTCGATCTGGTTGCTCTGTAAAAATAAAGAAGTGCTTCCTCCAACGCTTCGAGCGTATTGCTTTCGTTGATAGGCATGATCTGATCCCGCTTTTGATCATCTGCAGCATGGAGCGACAGTGCCAGGTTAAATTTTACCTGGTCATCAGCAAGCTTTTTGATCATTTTGGCGATTCCTGCCGTAGACACAGTGATTCTTTTGGGAGACATGCCCAAGCCTTCCGGAGAAGTGATATAGTCGACAGATTTCAGTACATTGGCATAGTTCAGCAAAGGTTCACCCATGCCCATGTAAACTATGTTGGTGAGTGGGTGGTCATAGTGCTCTTCTGCCATATTTTTGATGGCAACCACCTGATCATAAATTTCTCCCGCATCGAGATTTCTTTCCCGATCCATGTATCCGGTAGCGCAAAACTTACAGGAAAGCGAGCACCCTACCTGTGACGACACACATGCTGTCATCCGGTCATCTGCCGGAATCAGGACGCCTTCAATTAAGTGTTGATCATGCAACTGAAAGGCAGATTTGATGGTCCTGTCGCTGCTTACCTGTTTTTTATGCATCGAAATAGGCCGCAACACAAAATGTTCTTCAAGCATATCCCTCGTTTTAATCGACAGGTTAGTCATCTCACCAAATGACTGTGCAGATTTTTTCCAAAGCCATTCATACACCTGCTTAGCCCTGAAGGCTTTCTCCCCCTGATCCACCATAAAAGCTTTGATCTGATCTAAGCTTAGCTTGCGAATGTCTTTTTTGCTACTCATCGCTGTAAAGTTAGCCTGAATAATTGTTTTCTGCGAATCAGGACATGATTCTTAGCCAGTTAGCGGTGTTGAATTTCTTTTTTTTGAAAATAACCAGAAGTAACAACAGGCCAATGATCAGTAAAGTCCATAAAATCGGAGAAAGTCCTGTAGGCTCAAACTCCATCGCGTCACCATTGCCAATAATCACAAGTGAACCCCAGTAATATGGGTTTGATTTTAAGTTATCTGCTGTGTTCAGGTAATTGAGTTTGGCATTTCTAAGCGACTCTGATTTATTCTTTCCTTCCCTCAGCTGGCTGTAAAAATCCTGCATAATGTTAGGTGCAACTGCATCTTTTAAGGGCCACAGAGACAACACTATACTTTTGCAACCTGCAAACATAAAAGCTCTTCCCATACTGATAATGCCTTCCCCTTTCAGTAAACTTCCTGCACCTGTATCGCAGGCGCTTAAGACTGCAAGCTCCGCATTGAGGCGAGTGTCATACAATTCATGATTGTGAAGTCTGCCGTCTTCCAGTGAATCCTGCGTCACGTTGAATTGTAACAGTGAATTTTCAGCATCTTCTTCGTCCAGTTTGCCATGCAATGCGAGGTGAAGCATCTTATATTGAGGTGCATTGTTTTTGAAATTTTGTTCGTTTGCTGATGATCCGGTCAGGAAGGTGCCTTCAAACAAGTTGGACAACACATCAATTTCTGCTTTGCTGCCAGCTAAAGTCGTTAATCCTTCAATTTTTTGATTGCTAAGTGAATCCTCATTGTTAAAACCGAATGCCAGCATCTTCATTTTTCCTTCCAGTTTTCGTTGTTTTTCCTGATAAAGCAGTGTCGCGGAGTAGGCATATGAGAATGTATAATCTTTGATCAGGTAGGGTAAGCTTCTGTAATCTGACTCATTTTCGGATGCAGACAGGAGTAAATCGAAGTTGATTTGCCATAAAATCCCATCGGGAACAATGATGATTTCCTTTCGATCGGTCAGGGATTCTATCGGCTGGAATACCGTCTGATACAACCGGAAGGCTGTTTCAGAATATGCAGATAGGTCGCTGTTTCTGATAGCGTTATTAAATGATTGGGTGTCTTCATTGAAATTGTCCGGAAGAGGAATTTCTTTAATCTGAAAATTCTCTTGATCAATGACAAAGGCAAACAATGATTCATCAGTCATGAAATACTCCACAATGGCCTGATTTTTACGCAAGAGTTCATTTTGGATGGTTGATATAGCAATCGTATTGGTATTGTGCTTTAGGTTGTAATATTGAGGATGTTTGGATTCAAGATGGGCGATAAATGCTTCCTTTTGCCTCTTGAGATCAAACAACTTAGCCTCATATTCTGAAACTTTCGCGGAATCGTAACCTGACAAATTGGTTTTTTCGGTCATTAATTTTGATCTGTAAAATGATATGTTTTGCTGCAGTTCCGTATCTGAAGTGGACAGGTCATCAGAAACTTTGATAAGTTGTCTGGCAAATTTCGCCGAAGAGCTCTTTCTTAGCATCAGGCTTTTGTTGAGCTCAGAAAATTGAAATGCTTTTTCCTTCGAATTGGGAAAGTTGAAATCGAAATTTAGCCTAATACCGATGCTATTGACATAATCATTCAGGTTGCTGACTGTGGAATGATAGCTGTTTTCTTCTACTACTTCATTCGAAACATATTTCTCAAGCGACATGATCAGTTCCAGCATTTCTTCAATTATAGATCGATACTCAGGTGATGGCGAAACCTTATTTTGCTCAGAAAGTAGCTCAGCTTTTTTAGAAAGCATGTAAACAAGCAACACATTTCTGGTACTCGACAAATTCACTGGGTTTTTACTAAGCTCGGTTTCATTGAAGTCGGGTACTAAGCTGATGAGACTTTTTTGAGCGTACTCAAGCGACCTAATGTATTCGCCTTTGTTTTCGTAATGCTCCGATAGTTGCTTGTATAGATTAGCGAGTCTAAAAGATTTTACACCAGTCGATTGATGATAGATATCAATCGCTTTTGAATGATATGCTAAACCTAATTTGGGCTGATTGTCTTCAAACTCCAGTTTTCCTAAGATCATACAAATATCAGCTACTCTGTAGTTATTTTCCCCTCCTTGGTTGGTGAAAATTTCGAGAGCCTCCCGGAGGTAGTATCTGGCAGAGTCGTATTGCCTTAGGCCCAGGAAAGAATTGCCGAGATTGATAATGAACTGAGCATAGGGAAGGGATTTTTGTCCATAATGCACTTTAACTATTTCCATTCCTTTAAGATAATTCTCGATAGACTTTCTATATTCTCCCAGGTTGAATTGTGCCGAGCCGATGTTTAAATAGGGATATTGTAGCGATATATGATTTTCACCATAAACTAATGTATACAATCTGGCAGCCTCCGTAAGGTATTCCACAGATTTTTGATTGTCCAAGTGATGATAGAATGCACCCAGGTTATTGTAGAGTTTCGAAAGTATATTCGGATCATTATCTAATTCAGTCTTTGTGAGGTTGATCGCATTTAACATATAGTACTCAGCAGAATCATATTGGTGCATTGCATTGAAAATAGCCCCTAGCAGCATATATGAACCTATGAATTCTTCCGTGGAGATATCAGCAAGTCTTTGTCGCAGTTTTAAGGATGATCTGGCGTATTTCAGGCCCTCATCAAATTTGCCGATGTATATATTGATTGTGCTTTTATTGGCAATGAAAGAAGACTGATATTTTCCCCATTTTTCAGGAAGCTTTTCAGTTTGCCCGATCAGTGAATCTGCATACGTTAGTGCTTGTTGCAGGTTGCCCATCTTCCACTTGTTTTCCAGGATCATCGCAGCACAAAAAAGAACACCCGCCGTATCTTTTTCTTGTTGATAAGCTGTTATTGCCTGTTGATAGACCGTGTTCGCCTCTTTGTAGAGTCCTGCATGTCGTAAAGAATCTGCAAGGTTATGATATTGATTGTTTTCGCTGGCAATAGAGGTGTTTACGAGCAGCATTATTTTAAACAGTGTGAGACTGATTAATTTAAGGGTTTTCATTGGTAATAAGTTTGGTATGTAGCAATTAGTTCTATGGCTAATTTACTATAAATTTATCAAGATTTAAATGTAATTTTCTTTGAATATTGATGAGTAATTTGATATTTATTCAATTTGTGTACTATTCAATTTTTATGCTGGTTATCGGTGAAATAGCATTGCATTGGATTGTATCTTTTTGTGACGTCCCGTGAATTCATTACCATCGACCACTTTGTACCAAATTACAGGAAAGGTAATCAGTTGGTGACAAGCTTATTTTTTAGGAATCTGTCTGCTAAATGATTAATTTTCAGTCAGGCTAAGCTAGAAATCAGTGAAGGAGAACATGATTGTCATATTTTGATAATTGAAATGGCGCGAATGAGAATTCATGAATAAAGGTAATTCTGATCAGGAGATTATAGAGCGGATAAAGTCGGCAGACAGAAAGGTTTCCAATAACGCACTAAAGGAAATTTATCTGGCCAACGTTAAATTAGTGGAGCAATACATCATGAATCATGGTGGAAGTCAGGAAGATGCGGCAGATACTTATCAGGATGCTGTGATGGTTTTTTATAACCTGACAAGGGAAGATCGTTTTGAAGGGAAATCAAGTATATCTACTTTTATTTATTCAGTGGCCAGAAATATATGGTCAAAGAAAATGAGGCACCTGGTGAAGCAACGAAATCTAAAAGTGGTTGATTTTGAGAGATTGCCAGAGCAAGACCTTCCAAAAAATGAAATTGATTTACAATTGATTTTGAAAGGTGTGATGGAACAGATGGGAAGCGATTGCAAAGACTTGTTGACTTATTTTTATTATGAGAAATTATCTATGAGTGATATCATGGAAAAGTTCGGGCTTGGCAGCACACAAGCTGCAAAAAACAAGAAGTTGCGCTGTGTGAAAAAGCTGATGCAATTGTTTAAGAAAAATGGAATAACAAAAGAGAATTTGTTTGAATAATTCGACAGACGATATTGAGCTGATAGAGCGATACCTGGATAATGATCTTTCGGGT
>JBCBHL010000369.1:0-7264 GCA_038525605.1 Bacteroidota bacterium | reverse complement strand
CCATTTCGCATGTTATTTCTTACTTTGTTGTAAGACTTTAAGTAGCGTTCTTCGATATGCTTGGCAGCTTTTTCTCTATCTTCGTCAAGCAGCTTATTTACAAATCGATAGCCCAATTCAAAAATTTCTCTAGCCTTTTTGATATCAAAAACTCCATATTTACCAAGTCCTTCCGGTTCGATGAACAAATCACACATATCCTTTCTCATATCAACATTACACTTGATGGCCAACAAAAGTGATCTCTCCATTAACATCTTCATGTTAATAGGTCCTTCGTGAATTCCGGCAGAATTTGTGTGAATACCTACAACCATATCACAGGTCTCCTTAACAGGTTCAACGGGCAGATTGTTCAGAATTCCCCCATCAATGTAATAGGTGTCATCAATTTTAACGGGATCAAAAACAACGGGAATACTACTGGAGGCAAGCATCGCTTTCATGAGTGATCCCTCATAAAAATATTTGATAGTGCCGTGTGTGATATCAGTTGCAGAAATGTGTAAAGGAATCTTGAGACTCTCGAAGGAGTCATTTTCAAAATAGCTTTTAAATTCATTGATTACTTTATCCAGCTTCAGTAATCCACGCCAACTGATCGCCGGCCTGACAATTTTATAGAGGCTGGTCTTTTCAAGTATTTTCAGAATTTCCTCTGGCTTATAGCCACTGCAATAAAAAGCTCCGATAATTGAGCCAGCGCTGGCACCTGATACATGAGCAAAAGAAAACCCACGCTCTTCCAACGCTTTAATAATACCAAGATGTGCAATACCTCTTACTCCTCCACCGGATAATGCCAGCCCTATCTTCATAAGATCAATATTTGCTTACTGATAGACGCCCATATCAGAGAATTTCTCAATCCTCTTATCAATCCTTTCCTCAGTATTCAGCTTCAAAAGCTCTCCCAAATTGTCTTTGATAGCGTTTTTGAGCGCTTCGGAAGATGCTTTCAAATCCGTATGAGCACCGCCCAGCGGTTCTTTGATAATGCCATCAATCAATTTGTTCTTAAGCATATCCGAAGAAGTTAGTTTCAGCGCTTCGGCTGCCTGTTCTTTATAATCCCAGCTTCTCCATAGAATCGATGAACAGGACTCAGGAGAAATTACGGAGTACCAAGTGTTTTCCATCATCAGCACCCTATCCCCTATTGCAATGCCTAAGGCACCTCCGGAGGCACCTTCACCAATGATCACACAAATCACAGGTACTTTCAACATAAACATTTCCTTTAGGTTTCTGGCGATAGCCTCTCCCTGCCCTCTTTCTTCCGCTTCAAGGCCTGGGAATGCACCGGGAGTGTCAATCAGAGTTACAACAGGCTTATTGAATTTTTCAGCCATTTTCATCAATCTAAGCGCTTTTCTGTAGCCGTCAGGATTAGCCATTCCAAAGTTTCTTTCCTGACGCTGTTTGGTATTTCTACCCTTCTGCTGACCAATAAACATGACGGATTGTCCATCGATACTACCAAGACCGCCAACCATCGCTTTGTCGTCCTTCACAGCTCTGTCTCCATGAATTTCAACAAAATCATCAGTTATTTCATATATATAATCAAGAGTATAAGGTCTTTCCGGATGTCTTGAAAGTTGTACTCTCTGCCACCTGGTAAGGTTGTCGAAAGTCTCTTTTTTCAAGGCTTTTATTTTCCCTTCAAGCTGTTCTACCGTCTTACTCACATCAACATTACTTTCTGAGGCGAGCTTTTTCATGTCGGCTAATTTAGATTCTAATTCAGCTATAGGTTTTTCGAATTCCAAAAGCATATAAATTCAAATTGTTATACGATGCAAATGTATGTATATAGTAATAAAAACGAATCCTATTCGCTAAAAATCAAATGATTATCAAAAAAAGAATTCCACGAACAAAAAACGAGCACTTATTTCAAAAAAAATGATTGTAATTGTAAAATAAAATGAGTATATTTATGTTAATAGATTAAGGATGTGATATCCGCGATAAATCACCAAAATTACCATTTGATTACGCTAAATTAAACTGCATTAAAATGACAATTACGCTTAGAATAATTCAGTAACATTTCAGAAAATCAGTAGAATAATCTTATTGACGTGTTTTCAGTAATCGGCGCGCGCTTTATGCATGTTTATTGAATCCGATTGATAAGGTAAAATTCAAAGATTCATTGACTAAAAGGTTGATCAAACAACCTTAACAGTCCTGTTATGCCTGAAAGGTTTTTACACCAGTCAAATTAGCACTCCATTTAGCAGATCAGCAATCCTGGCTGATACCGAAAGCGGTATCCATTCTTGTTATTTTTTTAACCGATAATCATATAATGAATATGAAAGAATCAAGAAGGAAGCAAGCGCTTCAAAGAAGAATTGCTGCAGCAGAATTAGCAGCAGACAGAGTACATCCGCCGCATTTGTCCAACAGCGACGAAACAAAATTCCGTAGAAACGTAGGCGGTAATCAGGAGTCATCCTATCTGGCAAGCTTTACAAAAGGTCTCAAACACGATGAAAAAACCGGTTTGGTTTGTAATCCTGAAGATTATGTACTTTTTGTTAGGGGAATTGACAGTGGCGATGAGGCCGATATTGAAAAAATCCCACTGGGACCGGAAGGTTATACCGCTGACCAGCTTACAAAATGTAGAGAGGTCACTCCCGGTAACAGACCCTGGAAATCCGCAAAAGCAAAAGAGAACAATGTACCGGTAAGAGCCTGGGAAAGTCAGGGTGCCGGCTTAACATTTGATCTGGAAGGACCGGATGCACAGGCAGTAACTATGCCTCCTGCTCCTGAAATAGGAAGTGATGAATTGACATCCGAAATGGCTGAAGTCTATGCGATGGCCTTATTAAGAGATGTGGCATTCACCGAGATAGTAGACGGATCAGGACTTTTCTTTTTAACAGAAAAGGACAAAGAAGCAAACAAACCTGCAGGAAAAGTAGCAGATCTGTTAGATCTGTTGAACAAGCAAAAGTGGTTTAACAAAACCGATTGCTGTGATTTAACAGATGCTGAGAGAAACAGGCTGAGAGGTCCGTTCAAAGGTAGTACTGCTTTTCGAGGAATTACTCCTGGTGACAACATTGGTCCTTATATTTCTCAGTTCTTTTTAGCTGGAAATACTGGTATCAACGGAAATGACGCTGAAAGAGGTCCTGAGCAGGGATTAGTGACTTACGGTGCTGTGAACATCGACCACAAAGTGCGGGTTGCCACTCCTTGTGTCGACTACATGCAGACCTGGTTTGACTGGTTCGACGTACAGGAAGGTGCCGATCTCAGAGGATTAGAATCTTACATCAAAGATCCCGGAAGAAGGTTTATTACTACTCCAAGAGACCTAGCTACTTATGTACATTACGATGCGCTGTATGAAGCATATCTGAATGCTTGTTTATACATGCTGTCGAGTGGTGTACCTTTTGATCCGGGATTACCATTCTTAAGAGAGGATTTCATTGACAAGCAGCAAGGTTTTGCACAGTTTGGCGGACCTCACATTCTATCACTAGTTACAGAGGTAGCGACTAGAGCTCTGAAAGCTGTGAGATTCCAGAAATTCAACATTCACAGAAGGTTGAGACCGGAAACGCTGGCAGGTAGATATGCCAAACGTGATGAGCCGGAAGTAGGAAACAATGACATCCAGAAAATGGTAAATCATACAAAGGAAATTCTTGAGTTAATCGAGAAGAAGAACCCTACTGATGTAAATCTGAAGGATAACTTCCTGTTGCCAATGGCATTCTGTGAAGGTTCCCCTATGCACCCTGCTTATGGAGCAGGTCACGCAACTGTGGCCGGTGCTTGTGTGACTATTCTGAAGGCATTCTTTGATCACAAAGCGCCTTTAGCTGTTACTGCAAGTAACGACCCTGGCAAAGCGTTTGTGCCTGCTTTAAATGGCTTGTCTTTGAACGAAGTAAATGTTGTTGATGAGAATGGTTTAGCAGCTACTTTGACAGTTGAAGGCGAATTGAACAAGATTTGTTCAAACGTTTCAATTGGTAGAAACTGGGCTGGTGTTCACTACTTTACTGACTACATTGAGTCTATCAAAATGGGTGAGCAGATCGCTATCGGAATTTTGGAAGAGCAGAAGCTTACTTACGGTGAGAACTTCTCTATGACTGTTCCATTGTTTGACGGAAGCTCGATCAGAATCTAATATTTAAAAGGTGATGATTATTATCTCACAAAGGTTCACTCAATAATTTGAGTAATTAAATATCCCCGGAGGATTGATCATTTTAAATGGTTGGTCTTTCGGGGTGTTTTTTTTTGCATAATATTAATTCAAGAAAATGAACACTTCAGGTGTATGCTAATTTAAAATTGGTTCGAATACACCTTATCAAACATAATTATTGATCGAAACCCCGATTCCTGCAGTTATCAATTGATGTCAAGAATAGGGAATTTCTATTAAAACTGCCACATCAAATATGTGTTTGAAACAAGAAATTCTACTTTTGTAAGTTATTAGCAGAAGCAAATTAATACCTTTCTAAAAATGATTTGTTTCCCGGAAAACCTGAGGACTCACACCAGTTTTTTTTCGGAAAAATCTACAAAAGTAAGAGCTATCATTGAATTGCAGATGATAGGCCACTTCGGTGACAGACATTTCAGTTTGTATGAGTTGAGCTTTAGCCTCCAGAATCAATCGGTCATGAATTATTTCACTGGCAGATTGGTTGATTGTTTCTTTGACGATATCATTGAGATAGTTTGGTGCCATCGCAAGCATATCAGCATAGTCTGTAACCTTCTTTACTGACATGTAATTCTTCTCTACGAGCTGTATGAATTTGGAGGTGATTAACTTTTTTCTGGTTTTTTTGCTACTATGATGATCATTTTTGAGTTTGTAAATACGTTCTATCTCTATGAGAAGTATATTTAAATAGAGCCTTGTCAGCAAATCGTCATTTATTTCATTCCGTGAATTATATTCTAACTCTATTTTCAGTATCAATTCCAGTACATTCTTGTTTTGAGCATTGTTTAATAGCAATAAAGGATGCTTATCAAACTGAAAAAAAGGATAGAAACATAGCTGCACCTGATTTTTAAGACATAGCAAAAAATAATCAACATCAAATGCTAAGCAATAGCCATCTATATCACTGCTATTGCTAATCAATTTTGACACCTGACCTGGAGCGATAAAATACAGACTTTTCTGTTTAATCTCATAAGTATGATCATTAATATTGAGATGCATCTGCCCTTTAGTAACTATAGCCACCTTATACAACTTCCTTGAATTGATGACCTCCCGATCTATATTCATCTCTGCTAATTTTTTGCTTAGTACATCTAATTGTAAAAAGTTACTTCGCATCATTCTTTTGATTGAGTTATTACATCACCTTATTCTTGTCTTTATTCATTTTCAATTTATCATAATCCCTGGTTTGAGGAACATCTACTGAAAATGAATGGAGCTTCATTACACTAAGCGTAGCGAACTGGATATGAAATGCAGGCGCACAACCTCCTACCAGTTTTGACTTATTACTAACATAGTGAAAATGCAATCCCGGATAGTTTATGTTATCTAAGTAAGGAGGCAACTGAAAACCAACCAGTGTTCCTTCTGTATTCTCCAGGTCGTGATAGACCATATTTTTCACCACATCTTCTATCTCTGGGAATGGTTTCCCCAATACGGGGTGCTGGCTTCTCGCTTTCAAAGTTTCGAAGCTTCCGCTAATTTTAAGAGCGTTCATGGCTCTTTCAGTATCCAAATTTTCCGTAATCCATTCAATAAGTTTATCACGATTCAGATTCATTAGCTGTATTTCTTTATCAGCTTTAAAGAAAGTCACCATTGCTGATGGTGTTTTCACAAAGGGGTCTGTCACAGTTTTTGCCAATCCATCTGCTGTAGCCCGATATACTTTTCCACCTAAAACGATCATTTCACCTTGCAGGTTATTAAACGTACCTAATCCAAAATCTCCTTTTTCGAGTAGTTCACTTAAGGTAAATTCTCCCTCATAGAAGCCAGACATAAAAGCTGTTCGAAAATTAAAATGGTGTAGGTTCCTTTCGGGTTTTTTCTGCGCCTCGATCACTTTGTTTTTGTGTTAATTGAAAAATAAATATTGCTATGACTTTTTAGGTTATTTTACCCACTTCTCATTAATCAGTTCATGATTCAAAAGTGCAGCACCTATGTTTCCCTGAGAAACGGCATTTGCTACAGAGCGAAAAGCTGTAGTACAATCCCCTGTTGCATAGATTCCGGCTACATTTGTTTTCTGAACTTCATTCACTTTCAGATGACCAGTTTCGGTTAGCTCGCATCCTATCCTTTGCGGAATAGAACAATGTTGCTCAAAAGCAGGTCGATGATAAAGTGCATCTATCGCATATGCACTTCCATCCTCAAATTGCAATGAGGACATATGGCCATTAAGATGTACGATCTGAGTGACTGACTTTTCAATGACGGCCACATTCAGTTTTTTTAAAGGTTCCTTATCAAATTCCGCTTTCCCATTTGTGAATATTTTTAAATTGGAAGTCCAGTGCTTGACAAGCCTGGCAAATTCATCAGCTGATTCATCATTCACCAGAATACCAGTGTTTTTGTCGCGCACTTCATATCCATGACAATAAGGGCAATGAATAGCAGTAATACCCCAGCACTCCGAGAACCCCGGAATATCTGGCATCAGATCATTTACACCTGTGGCAAACAATATCTTCCTGGCTTTATAAGACTTCCCTAATTCTGTAATTACGTCAAATTCCCCGTCCTTGCCTTGTACTTCAGTAACCAGGTCGTTGACTGTTTGGATTGTCCGATAGTTCAAAACCTGATTAAGTGCATCTTTGGCTATTTCAAAGGGTTTTCTGCCGTCTTGAGTAATGAAATTATGTGAATAAGGTGTTTGCCGATTGCAGGGCTTGCCGGAATCTATGATAAGCGTCTTTCTTAACGACCTGCCTAATGTCATGGCAGCTGATAAGCCTGAGTAACTGCCTCCAACGATGATAATCTCAAAGTCATTTCCTTCCATAATTTTCGTTATATCTTTTGATGCTACTGTAGCGCTTGACTGTAACTGCCAAGTGAAATTAAGTCCCAACGCACCCAAACTGGTCTTTTTCACAAAAGACTTTCTTGTCATGGTACGTTTTACATTTTTTTCATTCGCATGCAGCTCACTCATTAACCTGTAGAATTTGTTAAATGATACTATGTAATTGTAAATTTACTTATGAGTGATCAGGATTTCGAGTACCATTT
>JBCBHL010000368.1:0-7286 GCA_038525605.1 Bacteroidota bacterium | reverse complement strand
ATACTCAGAATTAAATCTACGTGATCTGAAAGCCATGATGAAACTACAAAATGGCTTTCATGAATAATGCGGGTTAAATGCTTTAAAACATCGTATTTAAAAACAGGTATCACATGCTATTTCAGACTAGCTGCAGATCTGGCACCTACAAAAGATTTCTTTTTGCTTTTCTGTTGATAATCCTTTCATTAGCATTTTCAACTGGTGCCCGGCTGGCGATGATAAAAAATCAGCAGGTAATCGGCTATTGCGATCTGCTTACCGCCTTCGAAAAGTTCAGAGTGATGGAAGCAAATGGAGAGGAATTTGTCACAAAAAACTTCTTCGATCAACTAAATAGTATAAGCAATATTCCAATGTCTTTGTGGCATTGGGAATTGACAGATTTTGATGCGCATATAAATGCAATTATAAAAAAATGAAAAAGAATTGTTAATGTAGAACCTGTAGATTGCACTGAAACACGGGATTTAAAGTTTTATCAATGTTATGTTTTTATTAGGCGTACTTGGAGTCATTGCAGGAGTTGGGTTTGTTCTCATCGCACTAATTGTTGAATATGGAGACCCGGAAGATGATCTCCCCTTCAGGAGTAAGCAGACAGTTTGTCCCAATTGTGGTCATGCTGTTCCCTCCTTACCCTTCGGCAGACATAGGTGCGGAAAATGTGACTTTGTCTATGATGTCAATAAATGGAGCTATGCAAAAAAGTACAGTGATAGAAAGAGAGCCAGAATAAGAAAGTTTAGTAACATCTGCTACATTATTTCGATTGTCAGCTTCATCATGATTTTTGCACCAAAACCGACATTCCTCATTGCATTTGAGTTAGGTACCTACGATTTTGTTGTATATTTCGTTGTTTTCTTGATCACTGGTACCATTCTTCACAACAATGCCGATAAAGTTCGAGAAGGAAGAGCATTTTATGACAAACAATTAAACGATGAATCCTGATCATTTTCTTAAGCCTTACTGCAAAGAGATTCAAACGCTCACCCATGAATTAAGGCAATTTGTCTCCGAACTGATACCGGTAGCAAACGAACTGATTTGGGACAATTACAATGCCGTAGCAATTGCCTATTCAAAATCCGAAAAGCTAAAAGATGCTTTTTGCCACATAGCAGTATATGCCAAACATGTCAATTTTGGATTTAACAGGGGCTCTGAACTGACAAAAACTGAAATTAAACTCAATGGAACAGGAAAGCTAATAAGGCACTTGAAGGTGAAGGACTTTGAGACCTTTCCGAAAAATACAATTACAAAAATGCTTTGGGAAGCTGTATCAAGATCAGAGCAACTTAATGAAGACCTTCTTGCTGTTAAGTCCAAAGGCAAAAGCATTGTGATGTCAGTATCGGAAAAGAAAATCAGACCTGGCGGTTCAAAATAGCAACTGAAATAGTCGCACTACTCTTTCAGCAGTTTTTCAATATTCCTTCGTACCTTTTTGATCACATGATTAGAACTACCAATAATCACCTTTCTAATCACTCCTTCATCATCGATCAGATAGTGAGAGGGATATGATCTGATGTGCATATCCTGAGCCAGACTTTTGGCATTCGTAACAATCTGATAATCGAAAGTATGATTGTCAAGGAATTTAGCCACCTGCGTATGCGTATTGAAGGTAGGTGCAATGAATGTGACCTGATCTCCATAGTCTTTTACAATGTCGTTAAGCTTGGGAATTTCCTCCACGCAATGTGGGCAAGTGGTGAACCAGAAATTGTATACAGTCACTTTTCGCTTGTCGAAAGTATGATTTGAAATGGCTTCCCCGTTTCTATCCTTCAAATTAAAACCCGGTACTTTTTTACCCTTCATGCCTTTGGCAAGTACCTTTTTCTCTTTAATGATTTTTCTGAATTCCTGATCGGAAATAGGCATCAATGTTACAATGAATGTGCCATCGTCTTTTGGCTCTTCCTTTAAACTGTAATGCTGCTTTGTATGAAGCAACTCGTTGACCTTATCCTTGGCAAGTATCTCACCGCCTTCAGTTTGATAAATATAATCCGGGTCATCCAGATGTAATTGAGCATGACCAGCAGTGACAAAACCGCATAGCAGAAGTGTTAGCAAAAGTACTCTCATAGCCGATAAATAAATTGTGTCGACTTAAAGATATGGATTATTTATGATTTTTTTAAGAAAAAATTGACTTTGGAGGCGAAACTCATCTCGTTATACGGTGTAAATCACCTGTCTATTGTTAATCAAGATTGGCAGAAATGATTTTATCAATCGTATTGCCAATGGTTTCCGAACCATATTGGATCACATCCACGATCTTACCTTTGGCATCTACAATCAAATGTGTGGGATAGGAAGTGATATTCATTTGTTTTGCCAAATCTGCACCATTGACCAGAATCTGATATTTAAAGATTTTTTTCTTCAAGAAGGGTTCCACTGTTGAAGGCGGCTCAAAGGTAGGAGCGACAAAATTCACTCTGTCACCATATTTATCAACCAGTTCATTCAACTGAGGCATTTCAACCAAACAAGGTCGGCAACCAGTAAACCAGAAGTTATACACCGTCAGTTTGCTGTCGTAATCGCTTTTGGAGTAGGTTTTACCATTCATATCCTTTAAACTGAAATCAAACATTTGGCTGCCTTTCAGTTTTTTCACCTTTTTCTTATCAGCGTTGATACTTTTCCAATAAGCCTTTTCCGATATCGGCACTAGTCTGATAATCGTTTTGCCATTTCCACCATCACTTCTTCTCAGCTCAAACTTTTGGCTGGATCCATAAAGCATGTCTTTGGCCGTAGTAGCCGAGATTTCCTTTCCATTTTCATTATGGAAAATATTGTTTTTGTTTTCAAACAAATCCTGAGCCTGAATTGCTACCGCCAGACAAAGCGTAAAAAGTGTTAGAAATATACCTTTCATAGCATAAAAATTTTCATTCTTAATCAACTCACCATCTGCCATCTCATCGAATGTTTTCAAATCAAACACATTCAACAAATGAGCAAGAGTCTGAGACAATCTTCTTTGTAACGTGCGAAACCTTTTGTTTGTTTCTCAATGCAAACCTAGTGGAGCGATCATATAACTGGTCTACTATAAAATCAGCAGTATTTGATGCAAAACACATCTCGATCAAATTTTAATTTCCATCTGTCCTTCCGAATTAAAAAAATTCGCTTTTGATGTGCGTCATAATTTATAAATTGCAACACTAAAATCACTAGTATTCGTTTCAATATGGCTAAAAAAAGTTCAGGAAAAAAGTCTGAAACCCCTTTGATGAAACAATATAATGCAATTAAGGCAAAGCATCCGGGTGCCTTGTTGCTTTTTAGAGTTGGGGATTTCTACGAAACTTTCGGGGAAGATGCTGTAAAAGCCAGTAAAACGCTGGACATCGTTCTTACCAAAAGAGCCAACGGTTCTGCCTCCCATATTGAACTCGCCGGATTTCCACACCATTCACTGGACACATACTTGCCTAAACTCGTAAGGGCGGGTAACAGAGTAGCAATTTGCGATCAGCTGGAAGACCCTAAATCAGTCAAAGGAATTGTGAAGCGGGGAGTTACCGAATTGGTAACACCGGGTCTTTCCATGAATGACAATGTATTGGAGCAAAAAAGGAATAATTACCTGGCTTCTATTCATTACAGCAAAGATGTATTGGGCATTGCATTTCTCGACTTGTCAACAGGAGAGTTTTTAGTCGCTCAGGGCAATGAGTCATACATTGAGAAGCTGGTACAGAGTCTCAATCCTTCAGAGATTATATTTTGCAAAAAATATAGAAACGAATTCGAAAACAGCTTCCAGGACCGATTCAATATTTACTGCCTCGAAGAATGGATTTACGGCAAAGAATATGGCTATGAAAAGCTTACCAATCATTTCGAGGTAAAATCCCTAAAAGGATTTGGAATCGAAGGAATGAATGAAGCAATTTCAGCTGCAGGTGCGGTGCTTTTCTACCTGGAAGACACCGAACACAAAGAAGTAGCGCACATTTCATCCATTTCCAGAATTGAAGAGGAAAAGTATGTATGGCTGGATAAGTTTACCATCAGAAATTTGGAGCTGGTCACTACGCAGCAAAATGATGGGGTACCACTGATAGAAGTACTGGATCATACGCTCACGCCAATGGGATCACGGATGCTTCGCAAGTGGATGGTATTGCCGCTTAAGAACAAAGAAACGATCAACAGCAGACTGGAGGTAGTAGATGCTTTTTGTCAGGATGATTCGGAGCTTTTAGAGCACATTCAATCGCACTTAAAGCAGATCAATGACCTGGAAAGATTGATTTCTAAAGTTGCGACCGGCAGGATCAATCCCAGAGAGTTTTTACAACTTAAAAAAGCACTTCACAACACAGTACCGATCAAAGAAGCGCTGGAAGCAAGTAACCTCGATCAATTAAAAACTCTGGGTGGCCAGTTGCATCCCTGCGACTTTTTATATGAGCTGATCGATAAAAAAATCACAGAAGACCCTCCGCTACTTACTAATCAGGGAAATATCATCAAAGAGGGTGTTCATGAAGAACTGGATGAACTGCGGAAAATCGCTTTCTCCGGTAAGGATTACCTCTTACAAATTCAGCAGAGAGAAACTGAAGCTACCGGTATCACATCGCTGAAAATTGCCTACAACAAAGTATTCGGCTATTACCTGGAAGTGACCAATGCCCATAAAGACAAGGTGCCTCAGGAATGGATCAGAAAACAGACGCTTGTTAATGCTGAACGATATATTACCGAAGAACTAAAGCTTTATGAAGAAAAAATCCTGAATGCGGAAGGACAGATTCACATCATCGAGAGTTCTTTGTATCAGGAAGTAGTTGTACAAGCCGCAGAATATCTGACCCAGGTACAGCAAAACGCCCGTATTCTGGCCTCATTGGACTGCCTTTCTTCGTTTGCGGTAGTGGCGAAAAAGCAGAACTATTGCAGACCCATTATCAATAACGATTCCGAGCTGGACATCAAAGCAGGCAGACATCCTGTGATTGAAGTGCAGATGGCTGTCGGGGAAGAGTATATTCCGAACGATGTGTACCTCGACGACAAGTCCCAGCAAATCATGGTGATTACCGGACCAAATATGGCGGGTAAATCTGCCTTACTGCGTCAAACAGCACTGATCTCTCTTATGGCCCAAATGGGGTCTTTCGTTCCGGCTTCTTATGCCAGAATAGGCATCATCGACAAAGTATTTACGCGAGTGGGAGCATCAGACAATCTATCGAAAGGGGAATCTACCTTTATGGTTGAGATGACAGAAACAGCCAGTATTCTCAACAACCTCAGCGACAGAAGCCTCGTGCTGATGGATGAAATTGGAAGAGGTACCAGTACCTACGACGGTATTTCTATCGCCTGGTCGATTGTGGAGTTCTTACACAATCACCCAAAATTCAAAGCCAAAACTTTATTTGCCACGCACTATCATGAGCTCAACCAGTTGGCCGATGATTTTCCGAAAATCAAGAATTTCAACGTATCAGTGAAAGAGCTGGACAACAAAATTGTCTTCATGAGAAAGCTGAAGGAAGGCGGTAGCGAGCACAGTTTTGGTATCCATGTAGCACAATTGGCGGGAATGCCTAATGAAGTGGTCATCAGAGCCAATGAAATCATGCGACACCTCGAAAAAGATAAGGTGAAAGAGGAAAACATGAAGAAAATTGAGGAGATGCCTAAAAACAACTATCAACTAAGTATGTTTGAAGCTGATCCGAAATTTGAAAAAGTGATCAAACTACTGGGAGAAGTTGATATCAATACCATTTCGCCGGTGGAAGCACTCCTGAAACTCAATGACCTCACCAAAGTGCTGAAGGGTTGAAATACAATGGCTGATCTCGATTATTCGCAACTGATTGGCTGATTAAACCGCTTATCAATAAACCATATGTACTTCGTACACTGAGTTGTTTATTCGGGTATGAAAACTCAATATTTTTTAATCTCGCTGGTAATGATTGCATGGTCATGTACTCAAACCAAAGAAAAAGCTCCGGACACAATCCAGGTTAACTTCTCTGATTCATTGAGCATTTTTGCCGAAGGCCTCATTTCGACACCTCAAAAAGAAAGAGACCTTACGATCTCGCCAGATGGTCAACGAATCTTGTTTACAAAGACGGCACTCAACAGCAATTTTTCCGCCATTGTAGAGCTTGTAAAATCAGGCGAAAGCTGGTCTGCGCCTGCTATTGTCAGCTTCTCCGGTAAGTTCAGTGATTTGGAGCCAGCCTTTAGCCCCGATGGAAAGACTCTATTTTTCGCCTCCAATAGACCTGCGGCAGGCGACCCTGCGACAGACGAACCTGTGGCAGGCAATGAAGTGAAAGACTTTGATATCTGGAAAGTAGAACTGAAGAATGGCGCTTGGGGGAATCCTGTCCGGCTGGATACGCTCATTAATAAAAAAGGCAATGAATTTTATCCCACAGTCAGTAAATCAGGTAATTTGTATTACACGGCTTCCTATGATTTTGAAAACAGGAAAGAGGATATTTACATGGCCAGGTGGAACGGTCGTACCTATGATCAGCCTGCTGTGATCTCTGATTCTGTCAATACTAAATACTATGAATTTAATGCTTTTGTAGATCCTGATGAACAATTTATTCTCTACAGTTCATTTGGCAGGCCGGGTGCCAAAGGAGGTGGTGATTTATACATCAGTTACAAAGATGACCAGAATCGATGGCTATCCGGAATACCACTGGCGATCAACTCTCCGGTATTAGAGTACTGTCCGTTTGTAACCGCAGATAAGAAGTATTTTTTCTTTACGAGTAATGCTAACAACATACAGAAATCCTATCCTAAGAGCATTAGTATAACCGAGTTTGACAGAATGCTCAACAGCACTGAAAATGGGAACGGCGACATTTGGATCATGCCATTTGAGGAGATTGTCTCATCCAAGTGAAAATTACATTGGGCAAAAGAGAAATGTCAATACCTGACAAAACTTCAGGTTATTCTTACAGGTGTGGTTAGATAACCTACCGTAGTTCGCAAAATTTAGAGGATTGATCAGTAAAATACCCGAACTCACCACCGCTGACCATTGTTTATAAAACATTAACGTTACAAAAAGGATTGTTTTATCGTGGATCATGTAAATTTGCGCTAATCGCAAAGTATTTTGAAATCCTGGTATTGAACATTATCACGTTAAGTTGTTTATTGAGCAATTTTCGATATTTAAATGATTGAATTTTGTAGTCTCATATTAATTATGAATTCATAATTATGAATTAGACGTAAAAATC
>JBCBHL010000367.1:0-7309 GCA_038525605.1 Bacteroidota bacterium | reverse complement strand
AAAAGTACTACAGCCACCATTTTGAATGGATTTCTTATGAAATGCTTCCACTCATACAAAAAAATACTAACCCCACTCATATCAATTGCATTTTTTTAGTGCCAAGCATCATCAAACCAAATACAAAAAGTGTCCAGCCCATTAACATCAGAATATCTACTGAATAATAGTTAAATACCTTAGATAATGCTGTAGGCTGATGCTCGAAATCAGGAACCGATTTGAAAAATTCATTATCTGCCTCCCACCCCCAATCACCGGTTTTCGAACCGCCATAAGCGTGCTTGTCATTGAGTAATTTGATAAATACCCGGCGGTAATTTTCTACCTGCACTAAAAATTCCTGGTGATGTAAATTGTCATTTCCTGCAAAACCCATACTGGCATTTTGAAGTGAAATAAATGGGTTGACAATACCTCCTATTTGATAGCTTTGTTTCTGTCTGGCAAGTACAGTTCTTAAATTTCCGAAATGCTTATCCCAGACTTTATTGCCATATTCTTCATCTTCCTGCATGACCAGACCATCAAAGTTGATGGGTAACTGAGACAAACTGTCGACACCATATTCGCTTAAGATTTTAGCCTCCAGCTCTTTTGTTCTTTCATCAGAAGGATTATGTCCATCCAGCCCATTAGACCGGTCTTCTTTCATAGCAGTTTTAAATTCATTCCGGCTCGGTAATTCATGCCATTTCTCTACCGAGCTCATCAAAATACCAGGCAGAAAAACTGTCCATATGATCCATAAGCCCAACATAGAAGTCAAGGCTACTGTAGGGTTTTGCCAACGTGCCGAAAGAAATACTGTCAGGCCAGTAATGACAAAATAATATAAACTGTAAGACAGGAAAAACAAGATGGTACGACTCAAAACCTCTCCGTTCAAATCTCGTAGATTGAAAATGGCATATGCCATAATAGTCAATATCAACAATCCAACACCATAGAGCCAAATAGAAAATGTCTTTCCTAAAATCAGCAATGAAGGCTTTGCTCCCTGCAATACCAGCAGCTTCAATCTACCACTTTGCTTTTCACTGTTGATACTACTAAACGCTAAAAAAATCAATAATATCGGAACGATGTATTGCAACAATAATGAGCTCTTCAGTTTTCCGAATTTAGAAATGCTTTGCATTTGTGATGCTTCTGAATGTACTATTTCGTTTTGCACATGCCCTTCCACCCGAAGCACATTTCCGGTAATACTATTCACTCCCTCATCCAGACTGCTTAGTAAATTAGCAGGCTTGAAAACATAAGTACCATAATGAGCCGCACTATGCGGATTCATCGCTTCAATACTTTCCCATTGGGTTCTTAGCTCATTTTGAGCCAATTTATATCGTTCAAGTTGCTTTTGGGTTTGATAGTTTCCCAGCACAATAGACAAGGCAAGGACCAATACAAAACCTAAGCTAATACCTAATAGCCACGGCGTTCGGCTATAATATTTCCATTCGTTTTTGATGACACTCCACATAGCTACTCCTATTTAGTCATGTATTCTAAGTACAATTGCTCAAGTTCGCTGGCGCTTACCTCTTCACTGCGAAGTTCCTTTACCAAAGCACCTTGTTTGAGAATGCCAATGCGGTGACATACTTCCCGAACCCTGAAAATGTCGTGAGAGGCCATCAGGATGGTTGCCCCCTCAGATGCTAATTTCCGTAGCAACTCCGAAAGTTCATTGCTAGCCAGAGGATCTAAACCACTTGCCGGCTCATCCAGCAAGTACACTTTTGCTTTTTTAGCATAAGCGATTGCAATGCCCACCTTCTGGCGCATTCCCTTTGAGTACGCAGACACCTTTTTATGGTGAGCTTCTGACTGCAAGCCACAAGTTGTTAAGTACTGCTGCAGTTCATCTCTGGAATACTTTAACCCTGCCAATTTGCAGAAGTAATCCAGATTTTCCACACCTGACAAATAGGGATACAGATTGACGTTTTCCGGAATATAACCGATAAGTTTACGAACTTCTGCTGTTTGCCTGGATGTCTCTTTACCATCCAGAATTACGGAACCGGAATCGGGCTTTAAAAAGCCTAAGAGCATATTAATAGTAGTCGATTTTCCAGCTCCATTTGCTCCAAGGAGTCCAAGAATTTCGCCTTCCTTGGCTTGCAAATTCAGATTCTGCACTGCAATTTGCCCTTTAAAGGACTTATTGACATTCTGTAATTGTATCATAATTTCAGTTTTTCCTATTGCATCATGGTAGTAAAAATAGAGGAAAAACCATTAATGCAACTCAGTTGCGTTAAATTAATGATACAGTTATATTTGAAATTACAAGACCGGTCATCAGCTTGTTTCTAGTGTCCTATAATACAAGTGATCGATTTCGGATGTATCGTTCAATCACTTTTTCTGATGCACCGACACATAAACCTTCTGATCTCATCCGGTCTCCTGGGGTTCAAATGAAATTTGTGTGAATGAATATGTGTGAATTCATTATACAAATGAATGTGTGCTGTTCCCGGATAACTTTTTCTAATCAGCTTAAAAGTCTTCTGGTTGGACTCTTTTCTGGTCTTGAGATCGGCAATCCAGTAATCTGCGGAAGCCGGCGCAAAGAGAAACTCCTCTCCCTCATAAATCCCCGCCCCCTGAATATCAAGTGGGTTACCATTTTCAAACAAATCAAAGTACTGTTTAAAATCGGTCAGCCGATATTCTACCGAAATAGTTTTCAACTGATACTCTCCCCCTGTTATCCCTGATAAATAATCAAAATAGCCGATCCAGTCATCCAGATCAGGTAGTCGCCAACCGGGAGGGCAAACCGAATCGATTTCATTCATATGATACCAGCGTGCTTTAAAATGAGGTTTAACGGCTCTTATGGTATCGGGCACACCATATGACATGCTGGTTTCCAAATTGAGGTTTTCCAGCATCCAGACAGCTCCCTCGATGTTTCCAATGCGATATATTTGACTATCCCTGGGGTCAACCATCGTAGAATCCGATTGACTAAAGGCCATAAATGGTAATGCAAAAGTCCAGATTAATGGAAACAAGAATGCTTTAGCGTTAACAGACATATGCTTTTCTTAATTTTTAGACAGTAATACTAACCAGATCCGTTTCGGTTCAATAAAAGATAAAATTCTATCAAAGAATATACTTACTGTAGATCATGACCGATGTAAATCCGCTAAATACTACAGCAAGGACTGTCAGTAGAAATGTTTGAAACAGCAAGATCGCCAGTTGTTTTCCCTGACTTCCGTAGGCCAATAGCGCCCGATCTTTCTCTTTTTTCGAAGCGTCCCTTCCAGATGCCATCATTGTCTCAACTTCTTGTCGATCCGGGAAATTCTCAATAATTCCAGCCTGATTGATTGTAGGTTTAAAAAACCGCGCTGATAATCTTTTTAAATCGATATCTTCTCCACCGTGCAGCATCTTCTTCGGCGTACCTCCTTCTA
Organism: Bacteroidota bacterium; assembly: GCA_038525605.1. Taxonomy (GTDB): domain Bacteria; phylum Bacteroidota; class Bacteroidia; order Cytophagales; family Cyclobacteriaceae; genus JANSWY01. The sequence continues at coordinate 3,866 of JBCBHL010000367.1, read as the reverse complement.
CAGAAACGGTCTTCACCACTCCCACTCCAATGACTTTCTCATCCACAGGGATGTACCGGACTATGAAATAGTACCTTAATCTCCACCCTGTAATCAACGTTTGGCCTGGCAGGTCTGAATTTGGAAAATAAGCCAATATCTCTGGAGTAAGGTCTTTCTTTTTGATAGACGGCATTAAATAGTGAGGTTTAAGCCCATTCATAAAAGACTCATTAGCCACCATCAGTTTGCCAGTATCATCCTTTATCGAAAAGAAATCTTTTGACCCACCTTCAAACTGATCAAGCTTGGATTTTTTATACCTCCTTCTTCTGTTCCTCCAAGGTAAAAGTCTTTTTCTCATAACCCCGGCTTCTATCGAAAGATAAACTACATTTTGTTTGCTGAAAGGTTCTGTTAAAACTTCCATGTTTTCATTGGGCGCTGTCAAACCAATGATTTCTGCCAGCATCCCTTCCTGTAGATCTTTAATGGCACTGGTAGGAGTTTTAAACATCACCAGAAATTTCCTGAGAAAAATGTTAAAAGCATAAAACATCGCTACTGATATTAAGATCATAATGACAATAGCGATGTGTGGCAAATCGGCCATGTCGGACTGGATACTTTCTGCAAAAGACTGGAACATACCTACTTTAAGTTTTGATCTGAAATTCTACCAAATATCACCAATATCTGCTGAAATTTATATGAAAGTATCAGCTTATTATTGAGCATTTAGTTTTTAGCGTTAAATTTTGAATCGAAGATGCGTATCGTCAATGGTTTGTACATTTAGCCTGTTTAGGAAAATTGAATTTGCTTTATAGAGCTACACCTGATTACGCCTCATTCACAGGACCAGACTGCCTAGATACCGTTATCGAATATTGTAATTCGTAATCAGTTCAACTCCTTTCTTGTCGATGTCTTTCAGGTATCAATGGCTTTCACTAACATCAACTTTTGACCAGTTTTCAATTGGAAGTTATCAGATTATAAGTCTGACAATTCCCCACAGATATCACTTATAAAAAAGAAAACCAGAAGATCCTTAATCCTCTGGTTTTAATGTCTGACAGTTGAAAAGGCTCTTACCCACCAGTTCCAATAGTATCTATTGGCTTAAGCAGTTCAAAGTCAAACTCAGGTTCGCACCCTCTGCAATTTGAAACATGCCCACATTGAGCAATAGCACTGGAATCGCTATCCTCAGGAATTCTATGAAGTGTACCATCAGGGTTTTCATATATACAAATCCAAGATCTACCTCCTCCGATTTTTTCTTGTTGTTTCTTGGTGAGTTTACTCACTCCATTAATTTTTAAAATTTGTGTTAACATGATTTTACAAAGTTTTATTCAATACTATCCCGGTCATTTTGAGACATCCAGAACATCTGTCTTTTCTATAGCTGAAGTCTTAGTCGATTAAATTTATATTGGCAAAATAGCTGAAACCTTTCTGAAAATTTTCCCAGTTTGGTTGCCGTACAGAATTCATGGATAGTCGTGGAAGATTACTTGTTTACTGTAATGATAGAGATTAACGAGGTAAGGATTTCCAATGAATTTAAGGCATAGAAAACTTTCAATTACTGCCAATCCACGATGCTAGTTGATCTGATATCCTGAGGATAAAATCTGATGATTGTAAGTGAATATTGATTAAAAAAATGGACGGACTAACCTTTCATTCTATGACAGGTCTTACTTTTCGGGACAGCCTCCTTTATCTCGAATTGATAAAGGCTCCATGCCGGTTGATGTCAATCAATATAAAATTCTTCCTTCTTAGCAGTGATGAACTCTCCCAGAACCGTTTGATCAGTTCCTCCCTTACACTCAGCATTAGAGTGTCAAAATGGTGAAAAGTAACAATTGATTACTCCATTTCATCTTTTAATTGATAAATAGTAGTCCAGTCAACAGGAGTTTTCGATCCATCAGTGAGCAAAAACATGCCCGTTCCGGGATCGTAATCACCATATTGTTTGGTGACCGGATTGTACCCCATTGTCAGTGCCTGATCAACAAATCTGCAAATCCACTCCCCCAAATCTTCATGTTTGAGCCACTGGCTTTTCCTGTCGATGCTGATCATTTCGCTAAGTCCGAAATAATCAAACAAATGCTGCCACCCTGCTGCCAGAATTACTCCTTTCTCCTCCTTACAGGAAACAAATAATACTTCCAATCTTTCGCTATTACTCAGCATGGATGCATCATATTGTATTCCGTAGGGTGCAGGTTCGTCAGTCCAGGCCAGCGTATCATTAGCATCTAAATTCATAGCGCAAAAATAGTAAAAATGACTGACGCTCTTCAATATTGTCGCTGGTCAACTGCTAAATCAACTCTTTTTCTTACTGGTTTCTACAGAATGCTCAAAATCCCACTAAGAACTGGCGAATGGTTTACATTGGATCATATTTCAATCTGTCTAAAATAAGCTACTCCTGTTTATCCTTTTTCGCCCTCATGCCTGGCGAGCACTTACTTTTTGTTCGCTCGGCGATCCGATTGACACAAAAACTAACAAGGCCGCTTGGCGGGAAAAAAGTCAAGCTGCTCCCAGCCGGGACTGTGCCGAAAATCACTAAAAATTATGGGACCGCCCAGCGGCTAACTACACTGAAAATCTAAGAATGGCCAGGCCACCCTGTCCTTCGTCAAACAGCTTATATTTTTTAACCGTTTCATTAGCTAATTTTCTTAACGCATTTTCGCCAAGGCCAACAATAAAACCTCAAAAAAGTGATATATCGCTTTATTTTGAGGTTTTGAAAATCAAGCTTGAGCTTTAAAATAGCACTATACCTAACATTTAGGCCTATCGTGTAATTAAGTTAATTTTCATGAAATCACTAAAATCAGGCCGATAGTTTCGGTAAAATCTGTAGACCTTATTAATTGACTAATTGCTTTTCAACAGTTTGATTGCTTCCTCTAAAATAGTGTCTCTGCCAGCTGCCATATCTGAATCGGTAATCTGTACGGCTATATCAGGGACAATGCCATCTTCAATGATAAACCCATCGGGAAGACTTGTGATAGAATTAGAGAAATTAAAGAACCACCCATTTGGCAATTCCCAACCCAATGGCACTCCTCCACCTCCGCCTGTTGTATCACCCATAATTGTCACGTCAGGAATTGCTTTCATCATAGCTGTAAAGAAGTTTCCGGCACTATAGGTTACTCTGTTAGTCAAAACAACCACAGGCATGTCAAATTTTTCAGCGTCATTTGTATCTAAATAAGCCTTTGAAGGTGCTGTGAAATCATTTGGTCCAGGGCCATCTTTATAAACAGTGCTGTAAATAAACACTCTTTCAGTGGCTATCCTTCGTGCAATGCGATAGCCATTGGCAGGGTCACCTCCTTCATTGTTCCGAATATCTATGATCAATCCCCTGAGGCCTTTAAACCTCGCCACCAAAAAGTCTAATTCTTCCTCAGTTACTGGTTGCTGAAAACTTCTGTAGTGAATGTATCCTACGGAATCAATAATCGAATTGATTAACCTACCCGTAATTTTATAATTGCCGAGGTAGTTCTTCTCCAGATTGAAAAAATCGAAATTGGCAGGAGCATCTTTATGATAATTATAAAATGAAATATCAAAATCAGTCCTCAGGTTTACATGCGCATCTCTAAGTGTGTTTAACATCACCTCCATGATATCAAAAAGTTCCTGAGACCCGGTTTCACTGTTTACTCTGGGTCGATAGACCGTATAAACCGAATCCCAGTCTATTCCCTTGTATTCAAAGAAGGAATAACGCTCATTCATTCTTCGCCATAAAATCTCAAAATTGGTTTCAGGATCATTGACCGGGTCTTCATCAAAAAAAGGTTCTTCACAAGCTGATGAAACAAGGAGAG
>JBCBHL010000366.1:0-7313 GCA_038525605.1 Bacteroidota bacterium | reverse complement strand
GGCAAAACACTCAACACCTGGACGGAAACCACACTGTTTTTGGAAAGGTAGTTGAGTGTTTTGCCTGTTGTGGCAGATGAAAAATTGCGACCCACCTGTATTTCTTCCTCTGTGTGCCATAGACAATACTCCTTTGTCATGGTATTGGTTATCACCATCAAGCTCACAATCAATTTCGTACCCTGGGCCTCCTGTACCATTGCCATTCGGGCATCCACCCTGGATAACGAAATCAGGAATTACCCGGTGGAAGGTTAATCCATCATAATACCCTTCTTTCGCTAATTTCGTAAAGTTTTCAACAGTTTTAGGTGCATCTTTTTCGAAGAACTCTAATTTTAATATTCCTTTATTTGTATGGATTTCTGCTGTTTTCATATATACATCATTTTCAAAGATTCGGCAAAGATAATAAAGGATATCACGACAGATTTATTTTGAGTCTTTTTAATTTGAATTAATGCAGAGTTACCACTGAAATTGAAGATGCAATGTCTTCAATGGATCACCAGAGGGCTTTAAAGCAAGATTCTTGACAATCGCCCTTGTTTTGAGATCGACTGATAGATAGATTTTGATCATATGAAAACCTCTCAAGTAATTATCCTTATTTAATTGTGGTTTTTATGCTTATTTTACATGCTTAAGAATACTGCTTTTTAGATACTTGTTTACAATTCATTTGACTTATGGTGAGAGCATTTTACTTATTATTGTTTTTTGTTGCTGTTTTAAACCTTGATCTACAGGCTCAGGAGCTTTTCGATTCTTATCAATACCGATCGGTAGGGCCTGAAAGAGGAGGGAGGGTGACAACTGTTGCTGGTACTGTAAAAGAATCGGGAACTTTCTATCTGGGAGCAACTGGCGGAGGTGTTTGGAAAACAACTGATTATGGCACCAGCTGGAAAAATGTATCGGACGGTTACTTCGCAACACCCTCTATAGGAGCAATCGCCATGTCTCAGTCAAATTCTGATATTGTTTATGTGGGAACCGGTTCGGACGGCATCAGGAGCAACGTGATCGCTGGAAAAGGAATGTATGGAACGACTGATGGTGGTAAAACGTGGCAGTTTCTCGGTTTGGAAAATACAGGTCAGATTGGAGCTGTTGAAATAGATCCAAATAACGATCAAATCATTTACGTTGCAGCTATTGGGCAAGCTTTTCAGCCAAACCAAGAAAGGGGTATTTACAAGAGTTCTGATGGAGGGAAATCCTGGAGTAACATCAAATTTATTTCGGACAAAACAGGTTTTACCGATTTGGAGCTTTTTCCTGATAATTCAAAAGAAATTTTGGCAGCAGCGTGGGAAGTGGAAAGAAAACCCTGGACGATCAAAAGCGGTGGCTATGAAGGAGGGATTTTTAAGTCTGATGATGGCGGTAAATCGTGGCGTCAGGTGAAAAAAGGGTTGCCTTCCGGTCTAATTGGTAAAGTAGACCTGGCGATTTCAGCATCATCACCCAATATTGTGTACGCCCTTGTGGAAGCGGAAGAAGGTAAAAGAGGAATATATCGATCCAATGACAGGGGAGAGTCTTTTCAGTTCGTCTCTGGAAAACCTGAACTTACAACAAGACCGTTTTATTACACTAACGTAAACGTAGACCCTAAAAACCCTGAAGTCGTATATGTGATGGCTACCAGCTACTTTAAATCTGTGAATGGTGGAAAATCATGGAAGAGAATGAGTTCACCTCACGGCGATAATCACGATATGTGGATCAACCCGGAAAATCCCGATTTATTCATTCAGGCAAATGACGGAGGTGCCAATGTAACTTTCAACGGAGGCAAAACCTGGTCGACACAGTTCAATCAGACCACTGCTGAAATTTACCAGGTGGAGGTAGATGACCAATATCCTTATTGGCTGTACGGTGGTCAGCAGGATAATTATTCTACTGTTTCAGTGCCGAGCAATGCGCCCTATGGAGTACAGGCACCAGATAGAGCTTACATCATCAATACAGGTGGTTGCGAGACTGGTCCCGCTGTTCCTAAACCGGGTAATCCGGACATCGTCTATGCTAATTGTAAGGGAAGGTTTAGTGTCTATCATAAGCCATCAGGAACCGAAAGAAGATATGATGTAGGGGCATCAAATATGTATGGTCATAACCCCAACGATCTGCGCTTTCGGTTTCAGCGAGTTTCACCAATACATGTTTCACCACATAATCCGGATGTAGTATATCACGGTTCGCAATATGTTCACAAGACGATCGATGATGGTGAAACGTGGGAAATTATTTCTCCGGACCTTACCGCTTTCGAACCTGATAAGCAGGTGATTTCAGGTAGTCCTCTCACCAGGGACATTACGGGAGAGGAGTTTTACAGCACTATTTATTCAATTAGAGAAAGTACTGTCAAAGAAGGTGTGATCTGGGTAGGTGCCAATGATGGCCCAGTGCACGTAACTAAAGATGGTGGAAAAAGCTGGACAAAGGTTACCCCTGAGGGAATGCCAACAGGCGGAAGAGTAGATGCTGTAGAGCCATCGCCACATGACGAGGCAAAGGCATTTGTAGCGATCCTCAGATATCAGTTGGGGGATTGGAAACCCTATATCTACAGAACCAAAGACTCGGGATCATCATGGGAGTTGATCACCAAAGGAATTCCTGCAGATTTCCCGGTTAGAGTAATAAGAGAAGACCCTGAACAGCCGGGTTTATTATTCGCAGGTACTGAATACGGCATGTTTGTATCTTTCAACGATGGCGAAGAATGGATGCCATTTCAACAAAATTTACCGGTTACTCCAATCACAGATATTAAAATTCATAGAGGCGATTTGGTGCTTTCAACAATGGGAAGAGGATTCTGGGTATTAGACAACATTTACTCTTTGAAAGATTTTTCAACTGCGGAAGTAAATGAGACTAAGTTGTTACCAATTGCTAAAACCATTCGCTATAGAAACCCGAAGGTAAGAAAAGACAGGAATGCTTACGTGCAGTATCCAAATCCGGGACTAATTATTGATTATCAGCTAAAGGAAAAAGTTGATAGCCCTTTGAAACTGGAAATTGTCAATTCAAAAGGCGATATAGTTACTACAATTGTTGGTAAATCCTCAGATAAGCAATTGAAAAAAGAAGTCGTGCAAAGTATGTCATTGAATCAGGTTTATTACATCGATGATTCCCGCTTAACAACGAAAAAGGGAATCAACCGATACGTCTGGAATTTCAGACACAATGGGACTCTTTTTCCAAAGATTTCAAAAGCCAACAGGAATGGACCGTTAATCGTGCCTGGTCAGTACACAGTTCGGTTGACAGTGGCTGGTAAAGCATATGAGCAAACTACTGAAATTGCGCCTGATCCCAGAGTAATGGAATCCGGAGTAACGATGGATGATCTTGAAAAACAGGAAACGCTGGCTTTACAGGTAGTGGATCTAATGAGTGAGGCATCTATGCTGGAGTCCAAACTGAAAGATAAGCGAACTGCTTACAGTGGTAAAAAGAAACTTTCGAAAACAGAAAAGGAAATAGAATCCGCATGGGAGCAATTGGTGACCAAAGAAGGTACTTATCAACAACCGATGCTCAAAGATCAGATTAGCTATCTTTATTACATCATCACTGCGGCAGATCAGTTACCAGGTAAAGATGCTTATGATCGATATGATGAGCTGAAAGGTCAGCTAGAGGAGCTGCAATCTAGGAAATGGCTTGCGTCGAAATAGAAGATTTCTCATTCGCTTTGATTTGCCTTCTTATCAGGTAAGACTCTAGTAATGTATCAATTGGTTTCAGTAAAAGAGCAATAACTCCTTTTACTGCTAAACCAGCCAGATTATTGTCATTACCTAGATACTGTTCGACAATTGGTTCCAGCCATGCTTCTGATACCAGAAACAGAACAACTGCAATGATTAGTACTATGCCGAGAGCCTTTTTACTGGTCTTGGCTTTTACGAGCTCCTCGTAGTTTTTCTTGATCTTCTCATTTTGCTCATGAAGTCGCTCATTCTGCTTTTTGATTTTTAACTCAGCAGCTTTTTTGGTAGTGATATCCCTGATGACAAATAGAAAACCAAGAAAATTACCATTGCTGTCAAAGCTCATTCTGGCTGATTGGGCTACCCACCTGGTCTTGCCGGTTTTGGTGACGATGGGAAATTCAAAATCAGTATAACCTCGCTTTGAAGCTACCTGACTTTTGTAATGCTCTTTTACGATATCTATGTGACTGTCTTCAACCCAAAAAGAAAAATGCTCACCAAACATTTCGAGTGCATTGTACCCTGAAATATCATAAACCTGCTGGTTGCTGTACAATATTTTTCCTTCAGCGTCGGTTCGGCAGATTACGTCATTGATATTTTCAACAAGTTGCTTGAACTGAGCTTTTTGATTGTTTAACCGTTGCGTTAGCTGAAACTTTTTAATAGCCTTTTCCAGTGTCCGGTGAAGCAATTCGATAAAATTCTTTTCATAATCCTTCAGCACAAAATCATACACTTCGTCGTTTTTCATCAATTCCACGACCAGATCAATGTCTTTAGTAGCAGTCATGATGATGATGGGAACTTCCGGGTCATACTCTATCAGGTCACTACCTTTTCCATCTTCGAGGTTGTAATCGGAAACGATGGCATGTACACTGTTTTGATCGAGGTATTCAGATGCTGATGCAATTGAGTCTTTGAAAATAACGTGGTAGAGACTATACTTCTGAAATAATTTTTTCAATATGATGGTTTGTACCGGATCGTCTTCAACAACCAGGATATCATATACTTTCTTTCGTATTTGCTTCTTCATAGAGACAGACTCTACTTGCATTTGTGTGTCAATTTAAACTTTTGCAGCCTCGTTTTATCAGGTTTGAAATATTCCAATACCTGCCTTTAACAAAAGTGCAAATGTTTCAGGTAACTTCAAGATTATTTAGATGAACTACGATATTTTGTCGACGATATAGCTACTATCAAATACAACGTATTTTGACATGTAAATTAGTCGGTACGGGAGGGTGTAATTAATGCGATAAAATCAGGCTTAATCTGATTAAATGTCACTAGATGCTCTATTAATACTCATCGTATTTGCCATTAAGCCAATGCCAGAACCTCTTTACCGGATTCTTACTCTTTTGGATCATTGGCTTTCTGTTTTCTGCGGCTTTTCTTTTTTGTGACTTAGTGCGTTTACTGGTAGCGATTTTATTGATGTGACCTTTTTCCAGTTTCTCTATGTAATGTTGCTTTTTCTTGGCTTTTACCTTCTTTTCCTGAGCCCTGCGTTCTCTTTCCTGCTTTCGTTTTTCTTTTTCCTGTTTCTGCCGTAAACTCTCAGGCTTTCTGTTTCGGTTATTTTTCCTCGACTTACGGCCTCTGTGAGATCTTTGGTTTGCTGTACCTGACTCGGCATTCTCTTCTTTTTCTTCTTTTACCTTCGGTTGAGGCGGCGGTGGCAGATCAATTTTACCGACAACTTTTATTCCTTCCAGCTTTACCAGTTTAGCCCTGATGACCGCTGATTCATCTTCAGCATATCTGTCGGTATCGATGAATTGGCTATCAGAATGTACGCCCTCAACTAGTTCTTCCGCATCAGACTCGCTTTCTTGTGATGTTTCGGATGTTACGTCTAAATTCTCTTGTGCAATTGAGGCTTCAGAAACCGTACCGTCAGAAGATTCGGAATGAATCGTTTCTGTCTCAATTTGTGGTGTTTCCACTTCCTGAACTTCTTCTATCGGTTCCGGTTCTGTTGGCACATCGTGATCAGCCGTTTCTTCGATAACAGGCTCGACCTCTTCAATCGTTACAGTAGATTCAACTGCTTCAGTCAGGTTTTCTTCGGTTTGATTTAAAACTTCTATTTCATTTTCGCTATCGCCATCTGAGGCAGAATTATTTTCCGTATCTTGAACATCCTCTACATCCAACTCAGCAATGGGCACCTGTTCCAGAAATTTCTCACCAGTAGGATCGAATTGTTCTTTAATCTTGTCGATCAACGTGTCTTCTATTTTGGAATGTGCCGAAAGACTTACGGTAGCATCAAGATTTTCAACGAATTTGATGATATCACTATGGGTAACTCCAAGTTTACGAGCTAGTTGCGATAGCCTCATTAGCTTTGAAATATTAGTTTATAATAGGTAACGGCGCAAATTTAATGGCAATTTTATCATTAAGAAATGATCTTGGCTAATTCATTACAAAATCGATTACAAATGGTCTTTAATTAGTTTGGTTTTTCCACTTTTTTGAACAAAACTCCATGCTCTTGCGATAGTTTTCATGATTTTAACCTGGAATCGAAGCTTTCAGGCTCTTTAGAAAGGACTTTAACCAATTTTGAAAACTCTTCATGTGCCGGATTTAGTAAGTAGTTGAATTCCCGCTTACTTTGTGCGCTAGGCACTTTCATCGCCACATATGAGTTGTCTCTTATAAACTCACCTGTAATTTCGGAAAGGACATCGGGGTAGGGAACGTCATACCAGAGTGAAGGCATCAGGTCTTCAACCAGCTCATAAACAGGGGCATGATCAGCAATTTCAACGCTGATGACAACCCTGCTGATTGGTAGATTACCGGAATTGGCGAGCACTTCCAGTTTGCAGAGCGCAATTGATTCACTGCAATATACAATCCATTGGCCAGGCTTATTCCACCTTCCTTCACTGTAGAGAGCACCTCTGGATGGCCAAAAATCCTTGTACTTCTCTTTCTCCATTCTGTAAACAATCATCCGTAAACACTGAACTCGATTCGGTCCAGGGCCTTTTCAAGTTCTCTTCTTCCAGGTTCGTTTGATAATAATTCAAAAGGTATCAGACCACCCAGGCTGGTGTTTGGCATCTGTAACCAGGTTTCGAAAGAATCTTTATTGCCATCGAAAGCAGCGATTCCTTTTTCCCAAAGTTTGATGGTCATTACAAAGGTAGGTTTGTATTTCGGCTCCAGACTTTCGCCGTCCTTCAGAATATTGTAAAGCTTTGAACGAGAAATCCCCAGTACTGTTGCCAGTGAATCTTTCGTCAGTCCGGTAGCCTGAATGAAGTGATTGATATTTTCGGCAGAAAAATCAAGCTTGGAAACTTCCACAGAAGAAACATTCGCTACCTTATAAAACCACTTATTAAATTTCTTGTTGGGACTAATGGCGTATGATCCTAAAAGAAATGATTCCAGTCCGGTATTTTGAGCTGTGATGTTGGCAATTTTCTGTGATAAGTCCATTTTTAGAATTTATTTTCCATAAAAATACATATATACAGACGTATTTCAAAAAAGAAAAGTTGTTTATCCTTAAAAATTTATCATTTGATAAAT
>JBCBHL010000365.1:0-7320 GCA_038525605.1 Bacteroidota bacterium | reverse complement strand
TTCTGGTAATAAATTTTTCATCTTTTATTTTTAACTTGAGTTCATTGAAAATTTTTACTTTGAAACCCTCAAAAGCTCCTACTTCTGGGGGTTTCTTTTTCACATCTATAAGTTACTAAAAATCAAGCAGATATACACTAACTTAACGGCATTGAATTATGAATTCATAATTTCTTAAAATTACAAAGTTTGACAGTCACAACATCGAAAATTTATCAATACAAAACTTAATGCGATAATGCCTATTAGACTTTAAAATTTGACCGTTTTAATATCGAAAATCAATTAAAACAGAACTCAACGTAACAATATCTAAGATGCTGGCATTGACTTTTACAAAATAAGTTTATATGCCAATCAGGATTCCTGATAGGGTTTGTTTGTATGATCGTGATCAGATGATTTTACATCTCTTAAATTCTTCTGTACAGCTATTGATGAAAATAAACTCAGTATAAAGGAGATTCCAAAAAATCCTTTTTCGCTAAGCTCTAATTCGGCATTCCATAGTCCAACGACTATCAGCAATACGGACAATAGTGACATTCCCCATGCCAAACCATAGTACACATTGGTAACCGGAATTCCTTCTAATTGATCTCTCACAGTTTTTTGCAAAGAGATCACCGCAAAAAGCCCAAAAATTAAAACGGTGAAATAATATCCTTTTTCATTGAATTGCATCTCAGCATTCCACAAGCCTATAATATATGAGGCCATTCCTATAATCAAAACAATCCATGAAGCACCTATAAAAGCGTTTGAGGGTTTCTGCATTTCTATGTTTTTCATAATACTATTTGTTTATTAACGAAGCAAACATATGGCAGACCCAAATGGGATCATTTGACAATTGTCAAAAAAGCATTTTATAGTTAAATGGGCTTTGAACGTATCCTGCTAAGCGTTTCCTGGCTGATTCCCAGATAAGAAGCTATAAAACCCAGCGGAACTCTCTGAGTTATCTGAGGGTGAATCTGCAATAAATTCTGATATCTTTCCGTAGCAGTTTTAAAGTGTGCGTTGACATATCTGTCTTCCAGTCTGATGTAATACTGCTCGCAGGTTATTCTACCAAGTCTTTCAATTGCAGGAAACTGATCGTAAAGTGCATATAGCGTCTCTCTTCCAATAGACCAGATCAAAGAATCTTCCATCGTCTGAATGTATTCATAACCCGGCTGCTGATCGATGAAACTATGAAATGAGGTAACCAGGTTAGACTCCAGTCCAAACCAATTGGTCACCTCTCTGCCATCATTATAATGAAATCCTCTTACACTGCCCTGCTCAATGAAATACAGTTTTCTACACACCATTCCTTCTTTATGTAGAAACTCATCTTTCTCAAATTGCTGAAAGCTTATTTCCTCTTCGAGTGCCTGTTGTGCCTCCACGCTGATATGATAATACTGTTTCAGATATGCTATAAAAGGATTCATTGATTCTGATGATAATTGTTGCAATTACTTCTCCACTTTAAAATCAGGATTGTAAATAAGACCAAGGACATTGCCCCAGGGATCTTTCACGGATGCAACCATCAGCTCACCACCAACATTAGTAGGACTTTCATGTTCGACGGCACCCAACTCCAGTAATCGGAAGTATTCGCTATGAATCTCTTCTACACCCCAGTAAGCTATCACACTTTCAGCTTTGTTTTTAGTGGGGTTTTCTTCTGGTTGCAGTCCAAGTTCGTAACCATCGATATTAAAACCTACGTAGTAAGATTCCTCGAAATATGGTTTAGTTCTAAATGCCGAAGCATACCAGGCAGTGGCGGTTTTAAGATTTTCAACTTTGTAGATTGTTGTTCTGAGACCTTGCATAACTCTATTCTTTTGAGTGATGAAAGATATCAAATTAAAGTATTTCCAACAGCATATTTTTTGCTATAATCTTTGATTGTTATCTAATTAATTCACACTAATGAAATACATGCACATCAATGCGATAACACATTTAAAGGAGAGTGGAAACTTCTCAGATTTGATTAATACGCATATACAGCTTCTCCCTGAACCAATGTCAGATTTCTTAAGCTACTGAGCATTTCACTGTCGATGTGAACACCTCTTTTTCCAAGGATATTAACCGCCAGGTGGTAATCTATTGCACTCCAATTACTGGGATTTAACACAATATCGAGCAACTCTTTTTCGGAAAAACCCTGTAGATAAAAATCATCCGGCTCACTTTCCAGGAAAACGTCATTATGCTGGAGCATTAGGTTTTCCAGTCTTTGCATTTCGTGACTAGCAACTAATACAGCGGTTTGAGACGCTGAATGATCTGTCAAATAATCAAATTCATGAAGTATCAGAAAATCTTTGATTTTGGTAAATAAATTTTGGTCTGATATTTTTCTAAAGAGTGAATACTTATTTGACATAGCTATTGAATTTAGATTTAAAAGAAACATTTTATGGTTGAACAACTACTGAAACATAAAACTGTATCTTTTGATAATAAATTATCTAATCGTAAGATAGCATATGAAAATAAATTGCGGAAAAGTTACAGGTGATATTCACTAAAAATTCGAGGAATGGCAAGTTTTTGCCGATTAACTGATCAGCTGCTGTAAACTATACGGTATTAGCTGGTGTTCATTCCTCTATTCAAACGAAAAGCGTCTTTGCAGTGGATGTATTCAAATACAGAAATCGCACTATCCCGCCCAATTACAAATTATGCGAATACCTCTTATTTTTTGATGATTTCGTACTCGTCAAAAAAGATATCACCATTAGGCACATTCATCTTCATTCCAGTTACTTCCAGCTTGTTATTCAGCGTAAATGTTACCAGTCCGAAATCGAACCAGGCATGAGTTTCGTCCCAAATGATCTCCCAGGTATCGTTGTGCCAGTGTTTTAATTTAGCTCCTAATTTAGGAGAGTGAGAAAAGGTAAGTCTTAAATCATTACCTTCCTTTTTGATAGTCATCTCTCCATACATATCTGCATGATAGGCACCGGTATACTTATTCAATTTCAGGGAAGGCTCGGTTCCAGAAAGCTTTGCATTTTTCAAATCTACTATTCTCTGATCGACAGCTTGGGGCCTGAAAGATTCAGCAATCCAGTCCTTTTTTTCTTCTTCAATAAATTGATTGATAATGGCATAAGATAAAGGCGAGGAGATACCAGACATACTATTTGTTAATATCACAACTCCTATTTTTTCCTCAGGTATCATCACTACCTGAGAATACATGCCATCGTAACCTCCGCCATGACGAACCATTAACCGCCCATAATAGTCTCTTAATCCAAATCCCAGACCATAACCAGAAAAGTGTGTACCGGGATTCTTTTCCTTATAATCAACTGATAAGATGCTATTGTTATGAAAGGACCACAAGATATTTTGTTGTTGAGCAGATAAGAGTGTTGCTCCATTATGAGTACCGTTATTTAATTGCATGATCAGCCACCTGGCCATATCATCAGAAGAAGATATAATGGCACCTGCGGCACTCATGTTGTCCCAGTTTACCCAATCTATGGGCGTATTTTTGTCCAATTTTGTTTTATGAGGAATTGCAAAATTTCCTTTCTGTTCCAATTGATTGGTAGAAGTAATTGTTCTGTTCATTCCCAGCGGCACTAAGAAACGCTCTTTTACATAGTCATCCCAGGGCTTACCTGTTACAGCACGAACCACCTCGCCAGCCGTAATAAACATCAGGTTAGAATAACCGTAACCTGCCCTGAAGGAGAATTCCTGAGGAACATGCTTCACGAGTTTGATGATCTCACTGGCAGGAAGTTCAGATTTATACCAGATCGCATCACCACTAAAAGTGCCCAAACCAACACGATGAGACAGCAGGTCTTTGATCGTTAATTCACTGGTGACATAGGGATCGTATACTTCGAAATGAGGCAGGTAATCTGTTACTTTATCATCCCACGACAGTTTTCCCTCTTCCACCAATGTTGCTATCGCCGAAGAAAGAAATCCTTTGGTGTTAGATGCAATTGCAAACAACGATTTACCATTTGCCTTTTCAGGTTTTCCCTGCTCCAAGGTGCCATATCCTTTGCTCAAAAAGACATTACCATCCTTCACAACAGCTACGGCCATTCCCGGAACGTTCCATTTTTTCCTTGCTTTTTCGATCAGTTGATCGAGCTTTTTAACAGTTGTCTGGGCTGATAATCCGGAAATCGAAATAAGGATTATCAAAAGGAGAGGTAAAAGGACTTTCTTCACGTGATATACAGTTTATTTTGATATCAAATATAAGGAAAGTAAAGTCCGTATTGAAAACGCAATTAATTTAAAACAAACATTTGATGGCAGATAACGCTATTCCTGGTCTAACCAGTAACTTATCAATAAGATTTTGGCATCACAAACCAAAGGATGATGTAAACCAATATACCAGGAAATGCTGCGCTTAAAATAGAAAGTAGTACATAACCGATCCTTACCAGGGCGGTATCCAACCCGAAGTATCTGGCCAATCCGGCACAAACACCTCCTAATATTCTGTCGTTGTCTGATCTTGATAGTCTTTCGCTTGTCATTGAGTTTTTAGTTTTGGAGTCCTTGAATAAATTTTTGCGCCTCTGAAAATATAGATTTCAAACCTTTAATTTGATTGAACAGATAAGATAAGCTCTCTTCTGTTTCCAAATAGGTATCTTCTATGGTAAAGGGAGCAGAAATATTGAATGAAAACAGCTGATCACTTTTGAGGGTAATCAACAATGCCAGGAGTACACCCAATACAATGAGTAGTGTTCTCTTTTTATTCAATATTGTACTTTTTTCGTTAGGCATCACTATTGTAATATCAACATGCATGCCAAATTCAAAAAACAGCCTTTAACTGCTCCATTCGATGCTTTCGATTAACAAGATTGTTCGCAAATGAACAATTCACACCTCATAAGTGTGCTATATAGTACAGTAGCTTGCTATACATAGTAGCTTTTAATGGAGAATATGTTCGAAATTAAGTCAGGATGCTACACCCGCACCTGATTTTGTCGTGAAAACGATCAGTTGGGAAGAATAAACGGTAATAATGTCAGATTATACTACATTTCATGTCAGAAAGGCATATCAAACTTTTATATAAATCGACATGCAGATGCTTTCTCTATTTACAGAATTCCTCTTGCCTTAATTTCCAGGTATTTATTGATAGTGTTGACAGTGAGGTCTTGTGGTTTAGTAATAATGGTGTGGATTCCTACCTTATTCAATTCCATTGCAATCTGTTTTTTCTCGAAAACAAACTTCTCGGCAATCGTTTTAGTGTAGATGTCGTCCAAAGTGTTTGACTCTGTTTGAATCAATTCTCCCAGTTCAGTATTTTCAAACATGATACAAACCAGCAGATGACTTCCTGCAATTCGCTTCAGAAAAGGAAGCTGTTGCTGCATGGATGAGAGCGACTCAAAATTTGTATAGAGTAACAACAGGCTTCTTTTATTGATTTTATTCTTTATGAGACTATAAAGGTTTGAATAATCTGTCTCTTTAAAGGCTGTCTTTTCCCTGTACAGCACATCCATGAAATACCTGATCTGTGCACTACGTTTACTCGCAGGCAGTACTGTGGCAATTTTATGCTGAAAGGTAATGAGCCCCGGTTTATCATCTTTTTTGAGTGCAATATTTGATATCGCCAGACTGGCGTTGATGGCATAGTCCAGAAGTGTCATGCCTTCGAAAGGCATTTTCATCACCCTTCCCTTGTTGATAATGCTGTAGACCTGTTGAGATTTTTCATCCTGATAGGTATTAACCATCAGCTTGTTAACCCTGGCAGTGGCCTTCCAGTTAATGGTTCGGATGTCGTCACCAACAACATAATCTTTGATTTGCTCAAATTCCTTATTTTGACCGATTCTCCTGATTTTCTTGATTCCCTCGTCCTGAAGTTTGTAGGTAATTGCCAGCAATTCATACTTCTTCATCTGAATAAATGAGGGGTATACCATTGCGGTATGATCTGCATCGAACCGATATCTTTTCTCTACTAATCCGATTCTGGTCTTACAGAAAACATTGACACTTCCAAAATGATAATCTCCCCGCTTGACAGGCCTTACCTGGTATTTGATCGCTTTTTTATCAAACTCTTTGAAATCGAGACTGAATAACTGATTTCTGATTTGCAGTTGTTCCGGAAGTTCATCGATCACCCTTACAAATGTCTTCGTTCCATAATTGCTTTCGATACTGATTTTTATTTCATTGGGGTCACCGTTTGATAGTTTTTCGGGCACAATCCTTTTCGCAGTTATTCCGTTTCTCCTGACAAAAAGAATAAGAATTTCCCCCAGAATTAATATCAGCAATACATAGAACAGGAGTCTACCGACGGTATAGAAAACATCGAAACTAAAACCCAGCAGTAAAACTGCGATAATAGCCAGAATCGCATAAATCAACCTGTTGGTCAAATATAAATTTTTGATCAGCTTCACTACCTGGGCACTTCGATTTTATTAACAATCATTTCAATGATTTCATCGGTTGTTTTTCCTTCCATTTCTCTTTCCGGAGTTAAAATCACCCTATGTCTAAGGACTGGCTTGCTGAGAAATTTAATGTCTTCTGGTGTTACGAAATCCCTTCCATTAATGACAGCCAGCGCTTTGGATGCCTTGAGTAAAGCAATAGATGCCCTGGGTGATGCGCCGAGATACAGAGAGGGGTTTTCCCGTGTTTCAGCTACGATCTGAGCGATGTAGGTAATGAGTTTCTCCTCCACGTGTACTTTGATCACAATGTCTCTGAACTCTGAAATTTCAGCTGCGCTGATAACCTCGTTGATATTTTTTACATCGTCATGCTTTTTATTGGAATTGACGTTATTGAGCAGCACTACCTCATCTTCTGTGCTTGGGTAATCAACCACCGCCTTGAATATAAATCTATCCAGTTGTGCTTCAGGCAATCTGTAGGTTCCCTCTTGGTCAACAGGGTTTTGCGTGGCAAGTACCATAAACGGCAAACTCATTGGATGTGTTTGTCCATCTACAGTAACCTGATATTCTTCCATGACTTCAAAAAGTGCGGCCTGTGTTTTAGCGGGAGCACGGTTTATTTCATCTATCAGAATCACATTGGAAAATACTGGGCCTCTTTTGTATTCAAACTCGCCGGATTTCATATTAAAAACAGACGTCCCCACCACATCCGAAGGCATGAGGTCAGGAGTAAATTGAATCCTTGAAAATCCGATTCCGAGGGTTTTAGCCATTAGTTTAGAAGTAAGCGTCTTGGCAATTCCCGGCACCCCTTCTACGAGCACATGACCATCTGACAACAAGGCGACAATCATTAAAT
>JBCBHL010000364.1:0-7338 GCA_038525605.1 Bacteroidota bacterium | reverse complement strand
CTTCTGCATGCGCCATAGGGGTTATTGAAGCTAAAGAAGTTAACGCTTGGCTCTTCAAACTTCATTCCATCTAGTTCAAACTTATCAGAAAACTCCTTCTTTTCAGCTCCCTGTACAGTTACAAAACAAATTCCATGACCTTCGAAAAAGGCAGTTTGCACAGAGTCGGCTAGTCGAAACTGGTTCTCCTCTTCACCTTTATTGACAACAGCACGATCGATCAGAATTTCAATGGCATTGCGGTCAATGTCTTTTTCTTGTAGCAAATCTTCAATAAAGGTAACCGATTCATTGTATATCACTCGGGTATAACCTTTACTCATTAATAGCTCTAACTCTTTAGCCATTCCCCGGTCTTTGTCCGCGGTGAACGGGCAGGAAATCGTTAGGCGGGTACCATCATCTGATGACAAAATATAATCTACCACATCTGTTACCGTATCGCGGGTTACCTCTTTTCCCGAGATTGGGGAATAGGTAATTCCGATTCGGGCGAAGAGTAATTTCAGGTAGTCATAAATTTCGGTTGTAGTTCCTACGGTTGATCGGGGGTTTCGCGTATTCACTTTCTGCTCGATCGCGATGGCAGGAGCGACTCCTTTAATGTAGTCAACTTCAGGTTTTTCCATTCTTCCCAGAAACTGTCGGGCATAGCTACTGAGACTTTCCACATACTTGCGTTGACCTTCGGCAAAGAGCGTATCAAATGCCAGCGAAGACTTACCGGAACCAGACAATCCTGTGACGACTACCAGCTTATTTCTTGGGATTGCAACATCAATATTTTTAAGATTGTTAACTCTGGCACCTTTTATGAGGATGTATTGCTTGGGATCTAAGTGATCAATGTTTTTTTGGTCTCTTTTTTTTGCAGCTACCGCCATTGAAAATTATGGAATTAAGTGTTACCTGCTATTAACAAGGAACGATGAAAAATGATTGACAAAAATGCACTTTTGTTCTTTGAATTGGAGTTTTTCAGCAAAAAAAAGCAAAAAAACTCCTGATTCCTTTGGAGATAAAAATGAAATGAATACATTTGAAATTGTTGATTTTACAAATTTTTCTTATCTAAATATAACTCGTACAATATGATATAGACCTCTACGTTAACTAAACAGGTATTTTATGAATAGGAGTGAATTGAATGACAGTCAGCTGTTATCTCTTTACAAAAATGGTAGCGAAGAGGCCTTCACCGAGTTGGTCAACAGGCACAAGAACAGAGTATTTACCACAATCTACTTAATTGTCAAAGACACCTATACAGCAGAAGATTTGCTGCAGGATGCATTTGTCAAAGCAATTAATACGATCAAAAAAGGTAGATACAATGAAGAAGGAAAATTCCTACCTTGGTTGTTAAGAATTGCACATAATCTGGCTATAGACTATTTTAGAAAAGCTAAAAGGTATCCTATGATTGTGATGGAAGACGGAAGTAACGTTTTCAACACAATGGACTTTGCTGAAGACTCAATGGAAGAGATTCAGATTAAAAATGATACACACGCCTTGCTAAAAAATCTGATTCAGGAATTGCCGGACGCACAGAAAGAGGTGCTTATAATGAGGCATTACATGCAGATGAGTTTTCAGGAAATAGCTGAAACAACGGGGGTAAGCATTAACACTGCTTTGGGAAGAATGCGATATGCGCTCATTAATTTGAGAAAGAAAATGGAAAAAACGAATATCGCCTATGACAAAAACATTTACCGAAGATGACCTAGTAAGATTTATTTACGGAGAAACTACCCCAAAGGAAAACGAAGCAATCGGAAACGCCATCATGTGTGATAGTGTTATGCAAGAATCCTATCGGAAACTACAAGAAGCAGTTTCCTTCATGAATAATGGCATGATGGCCCCAGGGGAAAAAGTTGTAAACAAGATCCTTAATTATTCTAAAAATTATGGTGATCTTTCTGTTTTGAAATAAACAGAGAAGAATCCCTATGTACAAAAAAGAAAGGTTCCAGGCTTTTCTTGATCACTTTACAGTGCAACAACCCGAAGCTGAAACGGAGTTGAATTATAATAGTCAGTTCGAGCTTTTGGTAGCTGTTGTCTTAAGTGCGCAATGTACTGATGCACGCATCAATAAAATTACACCTGCTCTTTTTCGTGACTTTCCCGGTCCGGAATTTCTGGCAGTCAGTAATTTCGACGAGTTGTATCCCTACATCAAAAGCGTGAGTTATCCCAATAACAAAACGAAGCATTTACTCGGTTTGGGTAAAATGCTTGTGGATGACTTTGGCTCAGAAGTTCCGGAAACTCTGGAAGACCTTCAGAAATTACCTGGAGTAGGTAGAAAAACTGCTAATGTAGTTGCATCGGTGATCTATGACCGCCCTGCAATGGCAGTTGACACGCATGTTTTTCGTGTGGCAAAGAGGCTGGGGTTGGCAACACAAACGGCCAAAACCCCATTGGAGGTTGAAAAGCAGCTGGTCAGACATATCCCGGAAGAAAAAATCAATAAAGCTCACCACTGGTTAATACTCCATGGCCGCTATGTATGCCTAGCTAGAAAACCAAAATGCGAAGAATGTAAGATTACGCACTTATGTCGCTATTTCGAGAGGCAGGGTAATTAGGAATTATGAATTAGTTGATAAGGAATCTTTAATGATAAGCTGGGCGTTTTAACGGGCTTGTCCACCGAAGTTTCAATATAGGTGGACTATTGTTCTCCACGTATTTCAGGGTTTGTCGTCTGCTGGCAAGGCGAGCAAATTTTGCAATCATTCCTTTATTGAAAATAATGTATTTGCGAAGGAATCTTACCCAAAGAAAGAAGTTAGGCACCTTCTATTTGTAGGATTGCTTCACTGTTTGTAGGGTGATAAAAGACTCCGCATCTCGTTGATGAATAAACTAAAAGAAGCAATAATCAACTCCTGCGGAGTGAAGAATTAGAAAACGTCAGTTTTTTCAATGGTCATAAATAATAAACCAGACCTAAACCCTTAAAAGGCATTAATGCACAGGGCAATGGTTTCTACATTGAGAAGCCATAATATTTAAAGTGCTTACTAAACTGACACCCCCATTTACTTTGATGTCGTCTTTTACCTCTGTGACGAAACTCTTTACTTTCAACGATTTTAAATTGATCTTACTTTTCATAGGATTATAACTTTAAGTGTAACTAATTAATCGGGAAGTAGCCACAAGAACCCTCCCTCGCAACAAGGTTACACAGATCACAAGCCTGTTTTATCCCTGATTTCAGTGGTTTTTCAATTTACTGTTATTGATCACTTATTAATCGTCCGCATTTAAAATGCGGATGCAGTATTTTGGCATTTGTAATGCCTTTAAAATCTGTACTATGCTCAGTAGAAAACGATTCATTTGCGAAGGAATTTTACGCAAAGAATGAAATTAACAATTACGTTTTCAACAAAATAGAAATGATCAAAAAGTGTCAGAGCCCTACTAAGAACTCTGACACTTCGGAATTAATACAAGTTTTTGTTTTAATGCCTTGGCTCAAAACAAAGGATCACAGAGGGTGAACAACCGGGATCAAGCTGCGTGTCACAAGCATTGCATCCAGTAATGACTGTATCTCCCGGCGCACATACTCCCGGGCTCGTGCCACACTGTAATGCGATACTGTTGTGTACCCAAGATGGAGCGGTACCAATCCCGGCTTTAACAGTTTCTTCAGCTTCTGATTTCATGTTCGTGACAAAGCTCTTCACTGCCAGGTCTTTCAATTCTAACTTTTTCTTTTTCATGATAAGCGTATTTATAGGATTTAATCAAATACGGCACACGTGGAAATATCACCTTTACAGAAGGGAATTGTTTAGCGCGTAACCGTTATTCTATAAAAATAGTAATAGTTGGCTGCATTCCAAAGCCCTTTCTGAGATTGTGAATCACCTTCTATTTGTAAGATTGCTTCTCCCGACAATCCATTTCGTTCTTACAATCCTGATGGCCAATTACTGTCGGGATCGCAAAGACGTAAAAATGAAGGTTTGTTTTAATCAACTAAGTGAAGGTTGTAGCTTCACTTTTTTATCAAAGCGGTTTCATACAACACTCTTTACAAGTTTTATTCGTAGGGTAATAAAAGGTTCTGTATCTCGGTTATGCAAAAGCTAAAACTAGCGATTCTCCACTTGTACGGAGTGACGAAACGAAAAACGCCTTCTACACAAGAATCTACAAATGTCTTTAATCTTTTGTCTAATGTCTAACATCTAAAGTCTAGCGTCTAAATGCGGATGTGGTATTTTGGCATTTGTAATGCCCTTAAGGTCTGTATTTATATGAGCACTCGCCTGGATGAAAGTCACCAAAATCAAGAAATGATCCGATAAACATAAGAATCTCATCTGAAGGTATTATTTTTAAATAAACAGACACCAAACTCATTATGCCAAAGCGATTACAGTTCTCTTTTACCTTAATTTTATTGGTACTTTTCGTCATAGGTTCCCCGATTGTTATCGGACAGAACAAAAACGCCAATACCATCACGCAGGACCAACTCCGAATCATTCAACTGGAAGAAGAAGTCAAAAGACTAGAAAAGGAATTGGGGGACAATAAAGCGGAATTCGAAAAAGCGTTCGACAAGCGGGAAGCATTTTTGAAAGAATTGCAGGAAAAGCAGAACGAGCTTAATCAGGAACGTTACAACCGAGTGATTTTAGTATCTACTATCGCTTTTGGTATAGTATCCGTGATAGGATTTCTTTTAACATATCTGGGACGACAGTATATCAACAATTCCGCAAAAAAGAAAATAGAGGAATTAGCAGATAACGCTGTCCAAGACATTACTGAGAAAAAGGTAACCGAACTGTTAAGTGAAGAGTTTGCAAAGAACCTAATCCTTGAAAAAAGTGAACCAACAATCAATGAGCTCATCGAAAAGCAGAAGGAAAGCTTGAATGATACAACGGAAGAGCTATTAAATAGCCTAAAAGGCAAGGGAGATAAATCTATCAATGACCTTAAAGAATCTTTCGAAAAATTAATGAGCGGGGTTAGAAAAGATGCAGAATCTGAAATTGATAAAGTAAAAGAAGCTAAGAAAGATTACGACAAGTTAGTAGAATCACTGAAGGAAAAGGATTTCTCAAAATCACCTAACGAACAATTAGATGAAGAAACCAAAAAAGATCTAGCTGCGTTCGGTGATGCTTTAGATGAAGTGAAAGAAGAAAAAGATTTTACTGCTGAAGATTGGTATCTAAAAGGGCTTGCTGAAAAAGATGAGAAAAAGTACAAACAAGCTATATTATCATTTTCAGAAGCAATTCAACTAGATAGAAATAATGCTAAATATTGGTTTTGGAGAGGACATGTGAAGGACGACCTAAATGATTTTGAAGGAGCAATTATAGACTACAATAATTCAATTAAAATTGATCCGGAAAATGATGCAGCCTGGAATAATAGAGGGTTTGTAAAATATAATCTAAAAGATTATGTAGGAGCCATTGCTGATTGTCACAAAGCAATTCAGTTAAACCCTAAGAATGCTGCCGCTTGGAATCTAAGAGGGGGATCAAAAAATGCATTGAAAGATTATAGTGGGGCTATATCCGATTTTAACGAATCAATCAAAACTGATCCAAAATATAAGTTTGCATGGAATAGCCGAGGCTATGTGAAAAACAATATAAAGGATTATCGGGGGGCAGTTGAAGACTTTGATCAGGCCATTGATTTAGATAAAAACTACGAAAGTCCATATGCCCACCGTGCTTACTCCTATCTAATGCTGAGAAACCTAAAACAAGCAATTGTAGACAATCAACAGGCATTGGAATTGGATCCCGAACATATTCGGGCATGTTTCTATCAAGGCCTCATCGAAGAAAAACAAGGCAATATGGATGCTGCCTGTAAAGCCTGGGAAAAAGCCTTTGAGTTAGGTTCTGAAGAAGCAAAGGAAATGCTGGATGAGAAATGCACCAATTAATTATGAATTCATAATTAATTGGTGCACCTTGACTTTATCATGATGTTGTGAATATTAAATGGTCTCCTGATAGGCTTTACTCAACTAAGTGAAGGTTGTAGCTTCACTTTTTTATCAAAGCTGTTTCATACAGCACTCTTTACACCTTCTAATCTTAAGATTGCTTCTCCTACCAACCTAATCGAAAATCTTTAATCTTTAATCTTTTGTCTTAAGTCTAATGTCTAGCATCTATTGTCTAACATCTAACAATACAACCCCTCGTAACCGATAATCACTGACGGGCAACAAACTTTTTGGAAAAACGCCGATTAAAAGCGTAATTGATAACAGTAACTTAAAATCAATATAATGAAACTCAAAAACTCAATGATGCTGCTGGCAATTTTCCTGCTAAGTGGCTCGCAACTGATTGCGCAAATCAATGCCCGAATGTTCCGCTATCCAGATGTGTCAGACTCACACATCGTTTTTTCCTATGCGGGAGACATCTGGTTAGTATCCAAATCCGGAGGAACAGCTAACAAGCTCAGCAACTCCAAAGGTGAAGAACTTTTTGCGCGATTTTCGCCCGATGGAAGCAAGATCGCATACAATGCAGATTATGATGGTAACGGCGACATCTATGTCGTACCAGTAGCAGGCGGTATTCCTGAGAGAATCACCTATCACAGCAACATGGATCGGATGGTAGACTGGCATCCCGACGGTAACAAAATCCTTTTCTCATCCTCCCGCGAAAGTGGAAGACAGCGATATAGTCAGTTTTATACCATTAGCGAAAATGGCGGGTCAGCCACAAAACTGCCCATGCCCTATGGTGATTTTGCATCATTCTCTCCCGACGGTAAAAAGTTGGCTTTCAATTTCAAGTCGCGGGTATTCAGATCCTGGAAAAGATACCGAGGAGGCTGGGCTCCCGATCTGTGGATTTATGATTTGGAAAATAACACCTCTGTTAATTTCACCGAAAACACTGCCAGTGACGAGTTTCCCATGTGGATCGGCAACAAAATTTTCTTCCTTTCCGATCAGGGGCCAAATAAACGATACAACATCTGGTCTTACGATACGAATTCCAAAGCCTCCTCGCAGGTAACACAATTCAAAGATTTTGATGTACACTTTCCTTCCGCTGGCAAAGGTGAAATTGTTTTCGAAGCTGGCGGAAAGCTTTACCTGCTTAATGCCAACAGTGGACAATACGAAGAGGTCGTGGTAGATGTCATCACTGATCGGATTACTGTAGCACCTAAAACGGTTTCAGCAGAAAATTACATGCAGACCTTTAACGTTTCTCCTGATGGAAAAAGGTTGTCTGTATCTGCGAGAGGAGAGGTTTTTGGTAAATCCATTTTCCACAGGAACGGAGAAAACCTCTC
>JBCBHL010000363.1:0-7422 GCA_038525605.1 Bacteroidota bacterium | reverse complement strand
ATAAATTTTTCGATATCTAAAAGCTCAAACAGCGGGGCTGCCCCAGCCTTTTCTTTCAAATCTGATTTTAGCGCCAAAAAAACTAAAATGTATGAGGCACATCCTTAGTTAAATTATAATTTCCTACAGCTTTTCCGCTTGATCCGAATTACTTCTCAACTTTTAAGCCTGATCCATTCGTGCTTAAACAGCAACCCTTTTATCTAACTAATACATAGACTTACTCAGAATTCACTCATTTAACTCCTAACTTCCCTCCTCCTAAGTACAGACATATCAATAACATTTTATTTCTATCTTATTGCAGTTTTAATTTAATTTCACTTGATTTGTATTATACCTGCAAAAAGAATTATATGAGTCGAAGATATCAAATAGGTGAGTTTGAAGAGATTGTGATGCTCACAATAGGCATATTAAATGAAAACGCCTATGGCGTAGCAATCAAAAACGAGATTGAAGAGAGACTGGAAAGAAAGGTTAGCATGGGAGCACTTCACACGGGTCTCTACAGGCTGGAAGATAAAGGGCTACTCGAATCAAGGCTTGGGGAAGCTACCAAAAAAAGAGGCGGAAAACCCAAGCGCTTTTTTAAAGTCACAGCGAAAGGTCAACAAGCCTTAAAGGCTGTCATGGATGATCGGAAAGCCCTTTGGTCAAGCATCCCGGAAGGTGTATTTCAAATCTTTTCATCTATATGAAAAATCCTCCTAAATGGCTACTCACCATTTTTCGTCACTGCATTCCGGAAAGCAGACCTGATCTGGAAGGTGACTTTTTGGAATTATATGAGCAGGAGTCCGGGCTATCCAATGGAACCCTGCGTAATCTGAAATGGCTCTTACGAGCTTTTCGCTTTATACCACTCAAAATAATAATGTCAAAAAATAACAACTCAATGAGAAGAAACAACATCAATATGCTGAGCCTGTACTTTAAAATAGGCCGAAGAAATTTAGTCAAAAACAAGACTTATTCCATTATTAACCTGTGCGGTCTCACGATTGCATTCGCGGCATGTATCCTGATCGCTCTGTTTGTCATAGATGAATTTAGTTATGATAAACACTTCAAAGATTATGAGAAAATTTACCGCCTTGCCGGCAAATATGATAGCGGAGGTGACGAAAAAACTGTATCGGCCATGTCATCATACATGCTCAAACCTTTTATCAAAGATCAATTCAATAACATAGATAAAATTACCCGACTGGATTTCACCTCGGCAATAGTGGAGCTTGACAATCAGAAGTTTATGGAAGAGTCGATCGCGATCGTAGATTCAAATTTCTTTGATGTTTTTCAGTTTCACTTGATCAGAGGAAATTTTCAGTCGCTCCATGGTCCTAATAGCGTAGCAATCTCTGAAAAGGATGCTGCCAAATACTTTGGAAACGAAGATCCAATGGGCAAAACGCTGGAAATCAATGACCGATCGTTTAGTGTAACAGCAATTATTGCCGATCAAAACAAAAACGCTCATTTCGAGTCTGGTATCTTTCTTCCGATGCACGGAGTACTGGACTGGTACCCGGACTGGGTCATGACAAACTTTTCAGGCTATGGCATGTACACGTATATCAAAACATTTAGCCCATTGAATGAGGAAACATTTGACCAACAGCTCAATCAATACGTGGTTGATCAGTGGGATACCGATTCACATCCGCAGTATTTTGTACAGTCATTGCCAATGATTCATTTGAATTCCAATATCAATCATGAGATCTCGGACAATGGCAGTATGATGGTGATCTACATTTTCTCTGTGACTGCTATCATCATCTTGTTGTTGGCAAGTATTAATTACATCAATCTTTCGCTGGCAGGTTCATTTCAAAGAAGTAAGGAAGTTGGGATGAAGAAAGTCTTTGGCGCATCTAAGAAATCTCAGGTCACTCAGTTTCAACTTGAATCAGTGATGATGATCTTTACATCCGCTGTATTCGCATTAGCTCTCGCCTATTGGTTGTTACCTTTTTTAAATACCCTTACAGATAAAAGTCTGACACTCGACTTTTTCAGCGAACCCATGTTACTCCTTGCCTATCTGGGGCTCACAATCTTCATTAGTTTGATCACTGGTAGCTTTCCTGCTGTTTTCCTTTTAAAAATCCCAACTTTATCAAGCCTGAAGGGTAATATTCTGAACCGGCGACAAAGCAGTTTTTCTATCAGAAGTATGTTGATCACAGCGCAGTTTTTCATCTCTGTGATGCTGCTGGTGTCTACTATGGCCATCATTAACCAGATCAATTTTTTGAGGAATAAAGACTTAGGCATTAAACCTGATGAAGTTGTACTGGTACCATTCCAGACTGCTGAAATGACCGAAAAATATGAAGTCATGAAAAATGAGTTACTCCAAAACTCTGAGATTCTGAGTGTTACTGCTTCCAATTCCAATATCACCAACCGGATAGGTGGATGGAGAAGTTATCGAATCAAAGGCAGGAAAGAACAACAGCAATGTCCGACGGTAATCATCAAACATGATTTCTTCAAGACTATCGGAGCTGAGTTTGTCGCGGGCAGAGATTTTAACCTGGATTACCCGTCCGATAAAACGCAAGCCTATATCATTAATGAATCAGCGGCCAGGTTCTTCAACTTTGATTCCACCGTAGTAGGTCAATCAATTGCAGGAGGAGCATTTACAGGTTCAAAATGGACGATAAAAGATGCTAAAATCATCGGAGTAGTGAAGGACTTTCACTTTGCCTCCCTGCATGATAAGGTAAGACCAGTTGTATTTTCACTCCATTCGGAAATCACGACTGGCCTGGCCTGGATGGAAATCAAAATCGCAGAAAAAGACAAGCCCAAAACGATCAGTCTCATCGAGTCGGTCTGGAATAAACACAGTGGCGATACACCCTTTTCATTTGATTATATGGCAAAGGTAATCGCCGATCACTACGAAGAAGAAGACAATTTTCTACAAGTATTTTCCATCTTTTCCTTTTTATCAATTTTCATTGGTTGTTTAGGACTTTTTGGTATCACCGCTTTCGTGATGAAGAGGAGAAGTAAAGAAATTGGCATCCGGAAGGTACTCGGTGCGAAAGCTCAATCTCTGATTGTACTATTATCAAAGGACTTCCTGAAACTGATTTTGATCTCCAATGTCCTTGGGTTTCCGTTTGCTTACCTGTTCATATCAGAATGGATTCAGAATTTTGCTTATCAGGCACCAATTTCACACTGGATATTCGTGATCACTTGTATAGGATTACTGTCTATTGCACTGATTACAATACTATTTCATACAATCAAAACCGTGCAGGCAAACCCGGTTAAAGCCATTAAATATGAGTAATAGTAAATGAAAACGAGCAGTCAAAGCACAGTATTAGATACTATCTGAAATGCTCAAAATAAAAAAAGAATTATGGATAATGTATTACACTTATCCATAATTCTTTCTCAAAATACAAACTCAAAAAAACTATTCGCTTCTCAATGCCTGAACCGGATTATTAGTGGCATTTCGCCATACCTGAGATAGCACTGTAACAGCTACAATTCCGACAACAATCAATAAAGCAGGTAATACATTTTGCCAGGAAATCTCCTCATACTGCGCCATTGTGGAAATCCACAAGTTGTTGAGAAATATGGCTAATGGAAAAGCAATGATACTGGTGATTGCCAGCACTTTGATAAATCCTTTTGCCATGGAAAAAACCAGATTGGAAAAGGTTGCTCCCAACACTTTCCTGATACCGATCTCCTTGATTCTTGACTGCAAGTCGAAACTCACCATGCCCAGGAATCCCAATCCCGTGATCGTAATGGCGAGAAAGCCTACCAGTGACAGGATACTGCTGATGTCGTGAAAGAACTGATAGAACAAGTCCATTTCCGCAGATAAATATCCTCCTTTATAAGTTCTACCCTGATCGTATGCCTCCCAGGTACTTTTTATCCTCTTAGTAGTTTCAGCGTTATTTCCTGATAACTTTAGATAGGCATAGTCATATCTATCAGGAATAATTCTTAACGCCAGCGGCTTGATTGGATTTAGCATCGGTTCCCAATGATAGTTCTTAAGCACGCCTAAAATGGTAACTCCATTCACTTCATCGTTGTAAACCGTCTGTCCAATAGCTGCAGCTGGTGACTCAAAACCGAGCGATGAGACAGCTAACTCATTGATGAGGATAAACTTCTCTTTCCCACTGTTCACAAAATCCTGAGGAAAATCTGAGCCTGCCACCAATTCAAGTCCCATCACATCTACATATCGCTGATCAACAGCAAAATTATAAATAGTAATGGCTTCATCATCTGCCTCATTTCTTTTGAAACCATCTCCCGACGACCTACCTACACCCGGATGGTGAGAGGTATAGCTAATATTTTCAACCCCGGGTATTGCACTAAAGTACTGCTCGATTTCTTTTGGCTGATGGCCCTGAAGTTCCACATAATAGACCTGCTCTTCATCAAACCCATAATCACTTTCTACCATGAAATCTCCCTGGGATTTCAGCAGAAACAAAGACACCAATAACAAAATAGACAAAGCAAACTGAAGACTCATCAGCATTTTCTTACCGGAAAACCTAAAGAAACGCTTCTTTTTGGTAGCGGACTGTAAACTGCCTTTTAGGGTGTTGATGACCTTAACCTTAGCCAAAAACATTGAAGGACCAACACCGGTCATCAAACCGATTACCAGCATGAAAACAAAGAAAATCAGGTAGACGCTCAGATTGTCTTTCAACTCTATTTCCAGAATATTGAAAATCCAAATTTCATTAAATGATTGAATCAGAAACTCATAAATGGGAATTGCCACTACCAATGAAATGGCAGCTATGATCAATGATTCAATTAAAAACTGCATGATGATCTGGCTTTTTACCGCACCATTGACCTTCCTGATACCAACTTCTTTGGCTCTGGTCAATGACCTGGCGATCGATAAGTTGGTGTAATTGATACTGGCCGTGATGATCACAATTGCTGCCAACAATGTGAAAAATAATAAGGCTATTCCCGGAACTGAAGGATGCATTTCATTACCTAGTATAAAACCCTTGCCCGGTACAATTTCAGTAATCTTCTGAAGCTCAAACCGATATCCCGGATGATCTTCATCTAACTTCATTTGCTCATCCGCGATTGTATTGATAGCAGCTTCAATTTCCCCAACAGATTGTTCATTATTCAGCACCAGGTAATTGTAATTGCTCCATAAGTGTTCCCAATCGTCATAGCCCTTACTGTAAAGCTCTTTCTCAACGAGCACGGGTATGGAATTGAAAGAAACCAATCCTTCGAACCAAACATGAGTTTGTGACGGCGGCTCATCAACAACACCAGTGACTTTAAACTCACCAAAATTGCCGAACTCCACAAACTTCCCTACGGCATCTCCTTCAGGGAAAAGCAAAGCGGCCTTCTCGGCACTTAAGATCATGCTAAAGGGCTCATTGAGTGCAGTGGCTTCATCTCCTTCCTTTAGGTCGAAGCTAAAAACATCGAAAAAGTTCTGATCTGCAAACATCATGTCTGCATTGAGAATTTTATGTGGCGATCTTATCTCAGCCTCTCTGTGCTGGTTCAGGTTTGTAAATGTTTCTACCTGACTGTACCGCTCCTTTACATACTCGCCAAAAGGTTTTGGAGTTGTGGCATATCCCTCTACCAAAAACCCTGATTTTCCATTCTGAAAAGCTATAATTCGATAAGTTCTGTCTCCCTTGTCATGGAAATTATCAAACCGGTAGTGATATTGGATCAACAGGATGATGACCATGCAAACCGACATACTGAAAGCTAATCCAAAAATATTGATTCCAGTAAAAGTCTTGTTTTTCAGGATATTCCTCCACGCAACTAAAAAATAATTCCTAAGCATGATCGTCGTTTTTACGTGCGTTTCTGACGATGAAATAGTAGGTTAGGAATCCTAAACTGATACTGATGGATAAAATTCCCAACGGCAAAGAACTGTTGCCATACCATCCGCTAAAAATCTCAACAAATACCAACCCGATACCTCCTGACAAAATGATCAGGCCCCATTTGAGGGATGAGTATCTGTTTACCTCGTTAACTTCTTTGGTAAGAATCTTGGCTGCCTCCTCGCCAACTAATCCTTTTTCTACCATTTTCTTTCTGAGGAAATAGTCAGTAAGTGTTTTGGTGATCAGATATAACGTTAGTCCTACCGGGGCAAGAATCATGAGTGGAATAAAAGCATGCATAATTTTGAATTTTTATTTTTGTTTTTGTCTAATCCATGAGACAATGGTAGGGTTATGAAATGTTGCAGCTTTATTAAAAAAAGATTTTAAAACCCTGTTTTACTGATAGTTACGATGAGAAAAAACAGCACTTTCCTATAAAAATTGTAGGAAACAATATTGATATCTAAGAGAAGATACAACCGTCACTTACATACAACTGCGACATTTAGTAGTCGCTCAGCAATTGCTGTTTACTATCCTGAAGTTTAAATTTATCGACTACAAAATCTATCTCCAGTATCACCTTATCAAGGTTTGTAGTTATTTTATCTTTTAAATTTTCTACTGATCGGCCAAATTCACGATCATCCGTATGAACCTTTTCGATAGCTTCCCGCGCTGCTATTAAATCATGATAGGCTTCTGCTAAGATGTGGATAATTTTAGACTTTGAAACTTTCGGTTTTCGAAATTTTCTGCTTTTGTAAGTTCTGTAAACATAGAATCCTGATGTTGCCTGATTCAAATGCTTTACTGCCAGA
Organism: Bacteroidota bacterium; assembly: GCA_038525605.1. Taxonomy (GTDB): domain Bacteria; phylum Bacteroidota; class Bacteroidia; order Cytophagales; family Cyclobacteriaceae; genus JANSWY01. Next base: position 680 of record JBCBHL010000363.1, on the reverse strand, counting down.
TTATAATGCGTAACAGACTCATTCTTTCGAAATACTTCAATTGTCTTTATCAAATAATCAAGGTGTTCATTCAACACTTTCACATCGCCCTTGAACAGACTAATCCGTCGGTATTCTTCTAAAAACCGATCCTTTTCAGGCAGTAGTGTCGAGACCGTAATGCTGTCGCTAAAGTGATAACTTCCTTCAAAATCAAATATTGAAAAATCATTTTCCTTCAACGATTCATGACTTACTGGCGTCATTAAGAACTGCCAAATGGGATCAAATGGAACGTGATCTCTGATAAATACTTTCGGTTCAGCCAAAAAATATTCATCATCGAAATGGCGAACAAATTTCTTCTTATTGTTCGCGTCAAAAGTAGTGTGTCCTGCATCCCAGGTTGCATCCAGTAAGCGCCATTCACCAGATTTGAGATGAACACCATTCCACGCATGACTTAAGTTAGATGCGTAACCATCAGGATATCTTTTATAACCGGATATTGTAAAAACTTCCACTCCGGCATGGGTGGCCATTTCATGAAATAAAGCTGAATAACCACTACAGATAGCCCTCTTTGACCTTAATGTATAATTGATGCTCTCCTGATTGCTTTTAAAGCGCCTTTTGTTTCTGTCATCTAACTGAGCAACGTCGTAAGATATATTATGTGTAATCCAGATGTAAATCGCCCT
>JBCBHL010000362.1:0-7428 GCA_038525605.1 Bacteroidota bacterium | reverse complement strand
GTGATTGAGAAGAAGAATGAAAGAATTTCAGATTTGCTTAACAGAGCAGGTGGGATTACCAGTTACGCCTATGTAAAAGGAGCTACACTTATCAGAAGAACAGAGTATTATTCTGATGAGTCTACTGAGGCAGCCAGGTTAAAGCGTGAAAATATCAAAGAGCTCGCTGAAAGAGATACCTTGCTAGATGTTGGAGCGGTTAAGTTGAAGACCAAAGAATCAATAGGCATTAACCTTGAAGAAATCATTAAATCGCCAGGATCTAAGTACGACCTTATATTAAAGGAAGGAGATGTTATTGGTATTCCTAAGCAACTGGAAACTGTGCGCTTAAGAGGTGAGTTGTTGTATCCTTCTACCGTAAGGTTTGATGGAGCATCGTCATTTAAAAAGTATATTTCAATGTCCGGAGGCTATTCAGACAGAGCTAAACGCGGTAAGTCTTATGTGATTTATGCAAACGGAGATGTGAAAAGGACTAAACGGTTTTTCTGGATCAATTTTTACCCTGGTATAGAACCGGGGGCAGAAATAATTGTACCCGAAAAGCCTGAGAGGAGAAAAATTACTCCCGGCGAGGTTGTAGGCCTTTCAACAGGTATAGCGACTTTTGGATTAATAGTACTGAGAATTGTTGATTTTTTAGAGGTTAATCAATGAAAAGTGTTAAAGATGAAATAGCTAAAGAAGATGAAATAGATCTTCTAGAATTAATTAAGGTAGTATGGAAAAGTAGAAAGTTCATAGTTAAAGTTACGACTGTTTTTGCAGTTTTAGGAGTATTTGTTGCTTTGACCTCAAAGGTAGAGTATGAGGCCTCTTGTCGATTAATGCCCGAAAGTCAGGAGGGTATCAAAGGAAGCATTGGTGGCCTTAGTGGATTGGCTGGTCTAGCAGGAATAAATTTAAACACTGGTTCTGTTGGATTCTTGCCTCCGGAGTTGTATCCCCAGCTTTCAGCAAGTACGCCATTTCAATTGGAGTTGATTCACGAACCAGTGAAATTTCAAATGTTAGACACTACCGTAAGTAGTTTTAATTATTTCAAGAGTCTTGACAGTCCGTCATTTTTAATGATGTTAGCAGGTTATACTATTGGGTTACCTGGCAAAGTAAAAAAAATGTTTAAAAAAGGTAAACCTGTAGTCTCTAATGTTTCGCATGACTTTATACAGTTGAGTAAAGAAGATTTTGAGTTGATTAAAGCATTTAGGGAAAGAATGGAGGTGGTAGTAGATCCTACTACTGGAATTATTTCTGTGTCTTCCCAGATGCCTGATCCATATGCTGCAGCACAGGTTACTGATCTTTTGGTAAGAAGACTTACAGATAGAGTGATTCAATATAAATTAGAAAAAGTGAAATTGAACCTCGAATTTATTAATGACAGATATCTTGAAGCTGAGGAGGAGTACGAGTTGAAACAAAAACAACTTGCAAGGTTTACGGACGGGAATAGAAATATTACTAGTTCGTTGAAGCAAATTGAATTTCAAAGGTTAAACAATGACTTAAGTATTGCCTTTGAGGTTTATAAAGGGTTGGCAAGTCAGCTTGAACAGGCTAAAATTAAAGTTAAAGAACAAACACCTGTATTTACAGTTTTGGAACCTATTAGAGTACCAGAAGACAAAAGTAAACCACAAAGAGGTCTTATTGTTGTGGTTTTTGTGCTTGTTGGTGCTATTTCAAGTTCAGGGTATTCAATTATCTCCAACAATAGATAAAATTATGATGAAAGTATTAGTAACTGGTGCGGATGGTTTTATTGGAAGTCATTTAACCGAGTTTCTTGTAAAGCAGGGTTATGATGTTAGGGCTTTTTGTTATTACAATTCCTTTAATACTTGGGGTTGGTTAGATACAATTGACAAAGAAGTTCAAGGGAAGATAGAAATATTCACTGGAGATATTAGAGATCCAAATGGTGTTAGACAAGCAATGAAAGATATAGATGTTGTTTATCATCTAGCGGCTCTAATTGCAATCCCTTTTAGTTATCACTCTCCAGATTCTTATGTAGATACAAATATCAAAGGGACACTCAATGTTGTACAGGCGGCTAGAGATTCGGGAACCAAAAGGATACTTGCTACTTCAACTTCTGAGGTGTACGGGACTGCGAAGTTTGTTCCGATAACTGAGGAGCATCCTAAACAGCCACAATCACCTTACTCTGCTACAAAAATAGGGTCGGATAGTATTGCAGATTCGTTTTACAGAAGTTTCGATTTGCCAGTAACTATAGTTAGGCCATTTAATACATATGGGCCAAGGCAATCTGCAAGAGCGGTGATTCCTACCATTATTTCTCAATTACTTTTGGGTAAAGAAGAAATTAAATTAGGAGACCTTACTCCCACACGTGATTTACTTTTTGTAAAAGACACCGTTGCAGGTTTTCATGCTATTGCGAATTGTGAAGAACTTATCGGTGAAGAAGTTAATATTGCAACACAATCGGAAATTTCGATCGGTGAATTAGCGTCTGAAATCATAAATCAGATTAATCCAAGCGCCCAAATCATCAGTGACAGTGTTAGACTTAGACCTCCTAAAAGCGAGGTTTTTAGATTGTTTGGTTCCAATGAAAAAATCAAGAAGTATACAGATTGGAAGCAACAGTATGATTTAGCGGCCGGTATTAAGCAAACTATTGAATGGTTCTCAGACAAAAATAATCTGTCTAATTACAAAGCAGAAATTTATAATGTATGATTTTGATAACTTTATTGACTTAGTACGTTCGATATACCAAACCAAAGACTTTATCCCTCTTCATGCGCCACGGTTTAGTGAAAAGGAAAAAAGATATTTAGAAAAAACCATTGATTCAACTTTTGTTTCCTCGGTTGGTAAGTATGTTGATGAGTTTGAAACTGCAGTTTCGGAGTATACTAAGGCAGGAAAAGCTGTTGCCGTCGTTAATGGTACAGCTGCATTGCAAGTGGCATTGAGAATTGCAGGAGTGACTCCTAATACGGAAGTTATTACACAAGCTTTGACCTTTGTTGCGACTTCTAATGCCATAAGTTACAACGGGGCCCGGCCAGTTTTTGTGGACGTCGATTACAATACGATGGGGTTAAGCTCTTTAGCTTTGGAAGACTTCTTACAGGAATTTGGGGAATTACGGGATACAGGAACATATAATAAGTCCACAGGTAAGAAAATTAGTGCCATTATGCCAATGCACACATTTGGGTTTATGTGTGAAATTGATAAGATAGTGGAAATTGCAAGGAATTGGAATATACCGGTGGTTGAGGATTCTGCTGAATCTTTGGGTAGTTTTTATAAAGGTCAATCATCCGGTACATTTGGTGTTGCTGGAGCTTTTAGTTTTAACGGAAATAAAATCATTACCTCGGGAGGAGGAGGAGCAATTATTTCTGCTGATCCTCAGTTTGGTGACAAGGCCAAATATCTTACAACTACAGCTAAAGTACCACACGCTTGGGAATATTATCATGATGAAATAGGTTATAATTTCCGTATGCCTAATTTAAATGCGGCTTTAGCGATGGCTCAGTTTGAGAAGTTAGACGTGCTAATCGAGTCAAAAAGAAAAGTTTTTGAAGACTATTCTAAGGAACTAAAGTCAGATTTTTTTAAGCTGAAGAATATTCCGGGTGATACTACTTGGAACTACTGGCTATTTCCTTTGGAATTTAAAGAGAAGAAATCAAAGGAAGAGTTTCTTTCTTACACAAATTCTAACAGTGTAATGACACGGCCCATTTGGCGTTTAATGTTCGAACTTCCAATGTACAAAGACTGCCAAAAAGACTCTCAAGTTAATGCAAAAACACTGTCAGATACTATTGTAAATATTCCTAGTAGTGCACTTTAAAATTTAATCAGATGAGAAAATCATATATTATTGGGGTAGGTGGTTTTGCTAAAGAAGTATTCTTCCTTCTTAAAACTAAGCGTTATGTTGATCAGAGTTTTGCTGGTTTTATTGATAAGGGTGAAAGCAGGAAAGTTATGATTGGTAACGAGGAGCTTGATGTAATAAATGAGGATGATTTTCTTAATTCGCCTAATGCCTCTGACTCTCTGATATACGTGGGTATTGGTAATCCGAAAATCTTACAGAATATACAAAGAAGATATGATGGGTTCGAGTTTCCAAATCTTATTCATGACAGTTTAGAGGTACTGTTTACGACACTAAAGATCGGCAAGGGCAATATTATTACTGCTGGTTGCATTTTTACAGTCGATATTGAGTTGGGATCTTTCAATGTTGTAAATTTAAATACTACGATTGGCCATGATACAAAAATTGGTGATTGCAATGTCTTAAACCCAGGAGTGAATGTTAGTGGTTCTGTGGTAATTGGATCAGCTAATCTTATCGGAACAAATGCCACAATACTTCAAGAAGTAAGGATAGGTTCAGGAAATACGATTGGTGCCGCGACTTTGGTAAATAAGAGAGTAGAAGATGACTCTATTATTGTTGGAGTTCCAGGAAAGCCTTTGATTAGAAAGTAATAGTATCTATCACATTTATTTTGCAGACTTCGCTAGTTTAGAGTTAATTCGGGAAGCATTTTATAATAAGGAGTTCTTTAGATTGTTACGAGTGAGATTCTTTTTGAAATGATTTAGAAAAAAGGTTAATATGAGCAAAACAGATAGAATCAAAAAACATATTGTCTCACGCAGGGAATCAATGCAATCTGCTATGAGGTTGATGGATGAATTAGACTCAAAACTTCTGATTGTTGTTGAAGAAGGCAAATTCTATTCCCTACTAAGTATTGGAGATATTCAAAGAGCCATTATTGCAGGCAAATCAATTTCGATGGAAATCGGAAAAATACTTCGCAAGAATATAAAGGTAGCTACTACAACACAACCCGAAAGTGAGATTAAGCAAAGGATGATGGAGCTCAGGACAGAGTTCATGCCCGTAATCAATGAAGTTAATGAACTGGAGGATGTTATCTTTTGGAATGAGACATTTGACATTGGCATAAAAGAAAATGATAACTTAAAGGATATTCCGGTTGTGATAATGGCTGGAGGAAAGGGGACTAGGTTACGACCGATAACTAATATTATTCCAAAACCATTGATCCCGTTGGGTGAAAAACCAGTTATACAAGTTATAATGGATAATTTCAGGTTAAATGGCGCAAATAAGTTTTTCTTTTCGGTCAATTATAAGGCAGATCTGATTCAACATTACTTTGATGGGTTAGAGGATTTAAGATATGATATCACCTACTTTAGAGAAGATAAGCCTCTGGGTACTGCCGGTAGTCTAAAGTTGTTAAGAGATAAAATTAATAGTTCTTTTTTTGTGTCAAATTGCGATATTTTAATTGATCAGGATTATTCTGAAGTGTTTGAGTATCATAAGGAAAATAAGAATGAACTTACACTAATTGCTGCTATTAAGAATTACGCTATACCTTATGGAACACTCGAGACTGAAGAAAACGGTCTCTTGAAAGAAGTTAAAGAAAAGCCATCTCTGTCATTTAAGGTTAATGCAGGAATGTATTTGTTAGAACCGCATTTATTGGATGAAATTCCCCATGATGAATTTTTTCATATCACTCACCTAATGGAAAAAATAATTGCAAGGGGAGGCAGAGTTGGAGTATTTCCTGTAAGTGAGGGAGCATGGATGGATACAGGGGAATGGGATGTATACAATCAAGCCCAGAAAAATTTCTCTAAGAGGTTTGGTAATTGAGATTTGAATGTGACAGAATACACAAGAAAGTTATAGCTGTAAAAAACCTTTATGCCCGGTAAGAAGATTTTGTTATTTGGAAATGCGAACCACCAATTTAATATTAACTATGTTAAATGGTTACGGCGTAAATACGATAATGTCGAAATAGACATACTTTCTGATAGACCTGCTAAAGAGGCAACTCATTCTTTTTATGATCATACTTATGAGATTAACTTTAAGTCGCTGTTTTTTCGACTAATTAAGCAAATACCAATTCTAGGAAATATTTATTCGAGACTAATTCTTATCTCCAATATTAGGGACATTTCAAAGTATGATTTCATACATATCCAAACCCTAAACTTGCATGCTGCTTACTTTGCTTTATTTGTGAAGAAATATTGTGATTCCCGACTGATTGTTTCGATATGGGGAAGCGACTATTACACGCATTCGAAAAAACATAGAAACATATTTTACAAGTCATGTAATTTAGCTGATAGGATTACTTTTACTAATGAACAAACAAGAGATCATTTTACAAAGGAATTTAATTGGGAGAAAGATAATGTGTCTATTTGTAGATTTGGATTAACACCTCTGGAAGGGTTGAAAAGAATGCGTCATCAAAGAAGAAAAGAAGTAAAGAGATTGTTGGGTTGGGATGCTTCAAGAATTGCAATTACAATTGGTTATAATTTGAGTCTAAATCAGCAACATTTACAAATCTTACAGGAATTTACAAATCTTACAGAATATGCTGATCAGATAGAATTGATCTTGCCAATTACCTATGGCGGTAATCAAAAATATAAAAATGAACTCCTATCCGTTCTTGAAGGATTGCCGTTTAGGTACTTTGTTTATGATCAATTCCTCAGTGATGAAGCAGTTTCACAAATAAGATGGGCTTCTGATATAATGGTTCAATTGCAACGTACTGATCAATTCTCAGGATCAATGCTTGAGCACTTATTTGCAAGAAATGTTGTGGTTACAGGAAGTTGGTTGCCATACCAAACAATGATTAATGAAGGAATTAAGTTTGAGGAAATTGATGGCATTCATGAATTATCCGATGTCTTGAAGAATGTTTTAAGCGACTATGACAAATTTTATCAAACAACTGTTGCCAACGACGAAGTAGTATTACGTCTTTGTTCGTGGGAAAATAATATTTTAAGTTGGATCCAATTGTATAACTAATTTTATGAGCCTTAGGAATAGAGCTGTCTCAGGAATAAAATGGACCTCCATCGAGAAAATTGGTAAAGCAATCTTTCAAGTTTTACAAGTAGCAATATTAACCAGGTTTCTGGAAAAGGAAGCGTTTGGGTTAATCGCAATAGCAGTGGTGGTGATTAACTTCACGAATATCTTCGTGGATATGGGTATGACTTCTGCTATACTGTTTAAGCAAGATGCTAATCAAAAAGAATACAGCAGTATCTATTGGCTTAATCTGATTGTCTCAATAGGATTGTGCATATTGTTGTTAATCCTTACACCATTGATATCATCTTTTTATAACGAACCTGAATTAAAATATATAATCCCGATTTTAAGTACAAATATTTTATTAGTTGCCTTGGGGAGACAGCACAGAACTATTATGCAAAAGGAATTTCGATTTAAACCTATAGCAATAGTGGAATTAGCCGCCTATTTCCTTGGTCTATTAGTCGCAATTTTAACGGCATATGAAGGGTTTGGAGTTTACAGTTTGG
>JBCBHL010000361.1:0-7506 GCA_038525605.1 Bacteroidota bacterium | reverse complement strand
TTAAACAGTGGCGAAACTGTCACGATTGATAGTGATAACTTAACAGTAAACGGTTCCAGAATCATTGCACCCTTCGATATTGAAGCCTCTAACGGTATTATTCATACAATTGAAGATGTTTTGATGCCTGCTCCGATGAATCCTTCCATCGTAGACGCGGCTACTGATGCCGGACTTACAACCTTACTGGCTGCTGTTAATGAAGCAAATATTGCCAACACATTGTTGATGGCTGATGAAATAACAGTATTTGCACCATCGAATGAGGCTTTTGCAGATGCTTTGATGGCTTTTGGCGCTGATGACTTAAATGGTCTTGTGATCAAATTAGGTGGTGTCGATAAACTGACTCAAGTATTACAGTTTCACGTAGTTCCGGCAGTAGCTTTCTCTGGAGATTTAGCGGATGGCGATCAAACATTTACTACTCTGTCAGGTGAGGATATTACAGTTAATAAAACAGGTTCTACGGTAACAGTTACAGACGCTGGTGGAAATACATCTACGGTAACTACTGCGGATGTAGCAATCGCAAACGGCGTGGTTCATGTAATTGATGGAGTTCTTTTACCAACAATTGAGAACCCTAATATTGTAGACGCAGCAACAAGTGCGGGTCTAACAACTCTTTTAGAAGCTGTGACAACTGCCGAACTGGCGACAACCTTAACTGATGCTGAAGCAATCACTGTTTTCGCCCCTACAAACACTGCATTTGGATTAGCACTTGATGCTTATGGAGTTAGTTCTTTAAGTGAATTAGTTGCAGAGTTAGGTGGTGTAGAAAACCTTGCCAAGGTATTACAATTCCACGTTGTTCCTGCTACTGCATTCTCTATAGATTTAGCCGAAGGAGATCAGACTTTCAACACACTCGCTGGTGAGGAAATCACAGTCAACAGAACAGGAGATGCTGTCACTGTAACTGATGCAGGAGGAAACACATTCAACGTGATGATGGCTGACGTGGCAATAGCCAATGGAGTTGTGCATGTTATTAATGGTGTGTTACTACCAACAATCGAGTTACCGGATGTCGTAGAAGCAGCAACTTCTGCCGGTCTCACTACTCTCATTGATGCAGTAACTGCGGCTGAACTGGCTGATGACTTAACTGGCGCTGAGGCAATTACAGTATTCGCTCCTACAAATGATGCTTTTGGCAAACTACTCGAAAGATTTGAAGTGGCTTCATTAACTGCCTTGATTGAAAAACTAGGAGCAGAAACTGTAGCGAACGTACTTAAATTTCACGTAGTACCTGCACAGGCATTCTCTCACGACCTGGCTGATGGCGAACAGGAATTCACTACTCTCGAAGGACAGACGTTGACAGTAACCAAAGCTGATGGTGCAGTAACAGTAACAGACTACCTTGGTTTTACATACACAGTCAACCCTGCTGATGTGGCTATAGAAAACGGCGTTGTACATGTAATCGACGGTGTTGTTCTTCCTGATGTTAGCGACGATCCTAACGTGGTAGAAGCAGCAACTACTGCCGGTTTAACAACATTGATTGATGCTGTAGTAGCAGCCGAGTTGAATGACGACCTGGTACAAGCAACTGCAATCACTGTATTTGCACCAACGAACGATGCATTTGCAGCGCTATTACAGGCACAGGAAGTTACAGATCTTCAAGGCCTTATCGACAAGCTAGGTGCGGCGAACGTAGCAAAAGTATTGCAGTACCACGTAGTACCTGCTGTAGCCTTTTCCGAAGATTTAATGGAAGGCGATCAGTCGCTAACTACTCTGGCTGGCGAAACCCTGACGGTTAATAAAACTGGCGGTACAGTGACAGTAACTGACACAAACAATACGACCTACACGGTAACAACAGCAGACGTTACGATTGAAAACGGTGTAGTACATGTAATAAACGGAGTTGTGTTACCAACACTCGAACTGTAATAGAACACAATTTAGTATTTACAACTCCGGCGCGAAGATATATTTCCGTCGGAGTTGTTTTCCTACCCGCACATACCAGCTAATGAGCACAAAAGAATAAATAACTTATTGGCATTTAAAAAGTTATATTATCGATGAGTATCTTCCAGGCCAAATATAGGTACATTTATATTTTCATTTTGAGTTTGTATTCATACCTGAATATCAAATTCACTGAAAGTGATTCACTTTTCGAAGGAAAGGTGGCAGATTTTAATCTGGTAATTGCCATACTGATATTTGTATCGCTGATTTGGGAAGGAAACAGGTTGCTGGTCCGATTCATTTACAAGGAAGAATTAAATGGCAAAAAGCATAGATCGCTGATTTTCCATTTTCTGGTATCGATCGTCTGGGTAGTGTTTATATCTTTTTTGGGAGATTTAATCCTTGGACCATTATTCTCATTGGAAGGGAGTTTTGTCAACACCTTAAAGTTAATGATTGGTTTCACCTTCCGAATTAATTTGTTCCTACACTGTATCAATGCGATAGTTTATTACAGAAAGCAGGGGCACGACTATCAAATAGAAGCAGAACGTTTTAAAAAGCAAAGCGCCGAAGCGCAGTTTGATGCCTTAAGAAAACAAGTGAATCCCCATTTTTTATTCAATAGTTTCAATGTATTGTCGAGTCTGATCTATCAGGATCAGGAAATAGCGTCAAAATTTGTTGATCAGTTATCGAAAGTATATCGCTACTTACTCAAAAATCAAGACAATAAGCTAGTCAAATTAGAAGAAGAACTTAATTTTCTGGAAGCTTATATTTATTTGATGAAAATCCGATTCAGAGATAACCTCATCATCGAAAATTCAATTACACCGGAATCCAGAAGTCAATATATTGCACCCTCTGCATTACAGTTACTGATCGAAAATGCTATCAAGCACAACGAAGTATCCAGAAAATCTCCATTGGCCATCAGGCTATACAATAACCAATTGGGACATATTGTGATTGAAAATAACATTCAACTGAAAGAGCAGCAAGAGGAGTCTTCCAATGTCGGTCTCAACAACATTGTCAACAGATATTCCTTTTTGAGTAAAGAAAACCCTGTAATTGTGAATTCCAATGGGAAATTCACCGTGAAAATACCCTTGATAAACGTAGAAGAATCATAAGCCAATGAATGCATTAATCATAGAGGACGAACAGCTTGCAGCAGACAGATTGATTGCTATGATTGAAAAAAGTGGTCAGCAGATTAATATTCTCGATCAGTTTGACACTGTCAGAGATACGGTGGACTATCTGCAAAACAAGCAGGAAGAGGTGGACATCCTGTTTTGTGATATTCAATTGGCCGATGGATTGAGCTTTAGTATCTTTGAAAAGATCAATGTGAAAACACCAGTAGTTTTTACAACAGCCTATGATGAATACTCGCTTAAAGCTTTTAAAGTAAATAGCATTGATTATCTGCTAAAACCAGTACAACAAGACGAGTTGAATGACGCTCTGGACAAATATCAATCTCTTTATTCTGATCGCTCAAACAGCATCGACTTCAGTAAGCTTAAAGAGCTTTTTGAGCATAAAAAACAATACAAAGAGCGGTTTCTGGTAAAATCCGGCAGTAAATACTACAATAAACCAGTTGCAGAAATCACCTATTTCTCCTCTGATAATAAAATAGTTTATCTGCATGACGGAGAAAGCTCCAAAAAGTACATGACGGATTATACCCTGGATGAATTAATGAAAAACCATTTAGATGACAAACGCTTTTTCAGGATCAACAGACAATTTATCGTGCATATCAATGCCATTACTTTGATGAAACCTTATACAAATCAAAGATTGATACTGCAATTAAGTTCAGGCCAGGTAGACGAACTGATTGTTAGTAGAGAAAAAGTTGCTAATTTTAAAGAGTGGTTTAAGTAATCCTATTTTTTATTTCATGAAACTTACAGTTTTAATTTTTTCTATTTTAGTATCATTTCAAGCATTTTCTCAAAACATAGATTCTTTGAGGTTAGAAGTTAAAAACCTAAAGACCGAAATCAATGCCATAGATTTGAGAATGTCAGACGCAAACAATCAGTTTAAAAAAGGCGTACTGGTGTCAGCAATTGGTTATTCTGTTACGATTGCCGGAGGTCTTATGTTGGGTAGAGACAACGATCAGGTTGGTCAGGTGCTATTGGTTGCTGGTGGGATCACAGGTGTTACCGGCACAGCAATTTTAATGGACTCTTTCAATGCGCTGGCAGGGAAAAGGAAGAAAAAACGAAAACGGAACGAGATTAAATACGGCAACTAATTAAAATTTCCATTGATAAAATGGGACGCTTTTTTTGAGCCTTCATCCCTTATTTTCTATTTTGCGGCTTTATTTACTTTGATGCTTCGATAGTTTTCGAAATGAAAAAGCTGATATCGTTTTTTTACCTGGTCTGGGTTGCCATAGTTTTTATCACATTTATGATCATCCTGCTGCCGATGTTCATTCTCCCGATTCTCTTAGGACAGAAATATGGCGGAATCACCTACACGGGATTATATCTCTGGTCCAGGGTTTTCAGTCTGCTGACCTTTATCCATTACAAAACCATAGGTTTGGAAAATTTTGACAGGAAAAAATCCTACGTCTTTACCAGTAACCATACCTCCTTTCTAGATATTCCCGGAGTAGTAAGGTCGATTCCCGGTCAGTTTAGACCGCTTGCTAAAAAGGAGTTACTAAAAGTTCCGATATTCGGCTGGATTGTAAAAGTAGCCTGTGTCGTGGTAGACAGATCGAGCCCGGAGAGTAGAAAAGCAAGCACCTTGCTACTCAAAGAAAGAATCAAATCCGGAATATCTCTACTAATCTTCTCCGAAGGGACGCAAAACAGGTCCGAAGAGCCGTTGCTTCCATTTTATGAAGGAGCTTTTAGAATTTCCAGAGATACAAACACTGAAATTCTTCCGATGGTTATCCTAAATGCCGGTAAACTGATGCCACCGGGATCGCTAAAAATTAAACCCGGTAAAATCAAGATGGTGTTTGGCAAGTCCGTTTCACCGGATCAGTTTAGCTCTTCCGTAGAAATGAAAGAACATGTTAGAAACCTCATGCTGCAAATGATTGAAGACCATTCCGGCAAATAAAGAATGGATTATTTCCAACTATTCCCGCATTTGCATTGTCAGATTGGAAGGAATTTCTAAATCATCAAAAGCGTGAGAATTACTAGCATCATAGGGTTAATAACACTGCTGTTCTTGAGCAGTTGTAACAATTCGGAAGAGGAAAACCTGCTTCAGGTAGAAACCTTCAATTATTACGAAAACTATCAAATTGTAGACGTGCCGGAAGTATTGCTACCGGGAAATGATCTGGTACTTCACTACTACTATGCCGACTCTCCGGAATTACTGGCCGCAGATGCAGGCATCATTGAAAATCTTTTTATTCAATTACCTCAGTATGTTAGTGAGAATCCAACATTCAGCATTACTGACAATAATATTCCCGATCTGAAAATCGAATATACTCAATCTTGCTTTTGCTATCCTGTCACGGATGCTCTCATCAGAAGCATCAATCTTGAAGGAATCGATCTTGGTAACAAAATCCTCATTACCGGATCGGTAGAAATCGAATTAAAATACAACGACAGCCCCGTTTCTGACGGATCATTAAGAAACATTAAAACTTTCCGGTTCATCGCCTCAGATTTCAGAGAATCGGTCTTTTAATTGCTATCAGGTATTATAGTATTTCTCAAAAAGCTGATTAAACCTTTTTGCACTCTCAAGATCTCCCGCCTGATGGCAAATTCTGGTACATTCATTAAGTGTATACAGATGTAACTGAATCCTTCTATCCGTTTTCAAATGCTGATTTTCAGCCACGTAAGAAAGCCAGTCTTCAGCCGCATGATACATGTGGTCACCTAATCTTTTTACCGTGTCAGATTCCTGTAACACCGTGGCATACCTGAACATATCCACACCTGCGAAGTCCATCGGGATTACGTCATCCGGGAAGTATTCCAGTGATTTGTGCAAAACCTCTCTGGCCGTATCCACATCACCGTCTTTTATTAGAGAGCCAATCAGCGTATTGAATTGATTTCTACGGCTTTGAGTGAAAAACACATAGTTTCCAGTGTAGTGAACTTTTTTACGATTCATATTTCTGTAAGATGATCTGGTGATCAGGTTGCGATACATTCTGGCCGTATCAACCAAAGGTTCGGCGGTCACCTTTTCCGGATCTATCGGCAGTACTCTGAATAGATCAGCTACCTGTACGGTTTTACCTGTGAGATCGAAATTTACCTGATTCAATGACGTAAAGTTGAAATAAACAGGTCTTTCCCACTTATTGCTATCCAGAATATCCATGATTAGCAAATCCTTCTTATCAAGAGCATTCCCTTTTATTGAAAATGCAAAATTATCCGTCAGTTTATCAGAAACAATGTCAGGGATGTCGTCTCTCTCTCCAAGTTTTGACGAATCTATTGAAGTATAAAACTTCCTGGCCGGTACAATGGCAGATTCTCCCAGCACAGATTCATGAATGATTCCTTTGTATTTCTTATTGATCAAATCAAGATATTTTCTCACAGGTATCGACTTTCCTTTCAGTTGAGGACTTTCCATGACATAGGAGACATCGACCAGCCCACCTTGTCTGTAATCTTCTCTACTGAGATACAAGGGAATAGGGTCTGATTCATTTTTTCGGTCGAACATCGCATTGATATACCAGTCAACATTGGCATAGCTCAGAACGATTACGCGCACATCCGTTCTGAAGTTTTCGACCTCCTGTACATACCATAGTGGATAGGTGTCGTTATCACCACCCGTAAATAAAATAGCGTTTTGCTCACAGGCTGCCAATGTATTCCTTGCGGCCAGCACAGAGAGATATCTTTCGGAACGATCATGATCATTAAAATTGGTAGATATCAAAACAGCTGGCACCAGCATACAGATCAGAGTTCCGGCAACCACCGCAAATTGGAATTTCTTTTCACCGAAAAATCTGGTGAATAATTGCACTACCGGAATAGCGCCCAGTCCCATCCAAATGGCAAATGTGAAATAAGAACCTACATAGATATAGTCTCTTTCTCTGGGCTCGGAAGGCGGTGAATTTAAATAAAGCACTAAGGCAAATCCAGTCATGAAAAACAACATGAATACCACCCAAAACATCTTTCTATGCTGTTTATAAAGAAAAAACAGACCGATTAGCCCCAGCAACAAGGGAAGCATAAAATAATTATTTCTGGCCATATCATTTTCCAGCACATGAGGTAGTTGCTCCGTTGCGTCCAGTGGCGACAACCAGCTTGCTCCGGTTTGACTGCCTGCACGTCCGGCAAAATTCCACATGAAATAGCGGAGAAACATATGCCCCGCCTGATGCTTGACCAAATAGGACAAATTATCTGAAAAACTAGGCTTCTCACCTTTTTTGAGTCCCATGATGGTTCTGTATTCATCTGCAAACTCTGGTTTCATGCTATTGTAAGCCCTGGGAAATATGGTCTGATATTCCTTTTCGTAGCGATATGCCACTTTATGGTCTGTCACTTC
>JBCBHL010000360.1:0-7510 GCA_038525605.1 Bacteroidota bacterium | reverse complement strand
CTTCAAAATTGCTATGCCAGGATAGTAATCGATCAGACCTTGTAGATGAACCTGAATCCGGACGCATCAAACAGCTCCGTTCATGACCCTTTCTTTTATGGCTTTGCTGGTGATTCCCAATATTAAAATCAGCGATCTAGGTCTGTTTGATGCGTCCGGATTCAGGTTCATCTACAAGGTCTGATCGATTACTATCCTGGCATAGCAATTTTGAAGTCACACAATCAAAATACTTCTTGAAGTAAAAAAATGCTCATTCATTCCGATTAGTTATGCATTGATCGAATTTCGAAAGAAATTCGTTATTGATTGATTAAATTCTGGATCTGTCTACGTCTCAGACAGCTAAAAGTGACATTATGAATAGATTGAATGGGGCTCATGTCATTGCTATCATCACATTTCTGTTACCACCATCATTGGTGGCAACCATTGCGTTTTTGGCGGGAATTTTCAGCTTTGAAAAACTTCTTGCATTGATGACTAGCTGGCCAATGGTGACATTTTTATTTCCTTTTGTGATAGGCGTGCCACTGGTAGTTGATCGGTTGCTTATCAAATCCCGCGAACTCATCCGCAAAGAACAATTTCATAAATTGAAATCTACCCGGACACAGATTATTCTGTTATATCAGATTTGTTCATTTGGCTCAGCATTTGCCGCTATTCCTATTTGCTATTACAATGGCTTTACTACCTTGGAAACAATCTATGGGACATCAATTGCGGTTTGCTATGTTTTTTCTGCAAGCGTACCGCTATCAGTTAAGTTTTTGCAAGAGACAGATAAACAGTTTAAAGGTATACCTATAAAGTATATTCCTATTATTCCTGTAAAGCTTAAAACTTTTGCAGTGAATATCTCCATCGCAGTTGGAGGAGGTGCTTTGATTTTAGTGTCTCTATATTGTCTGTTGTGGAGGTTTGAGAATTTTCCGGAATTGGGTTTTACGACTGATTTGATTTTTTTCCGTTTGCTGGCTATCGTCTCCATCGTGGTAGTATTTCAGGTGATTCCAAATATATTGATGAGCTATTCCAACATTCGTGATATCGGAGAAATCAAACGTTTTGTGGATCAGTTTAGCGGCAAGGACTTATCTGCAGCTATTGCGCTGTATTCAAGGGATGAGTTTGGTGAGATTTCTGAACGACTCAATGTTTTGAGAGAAAATTTTAGCGAAGTACTTCAGGTCTTAAAGCAAAATACGGCAAATATTCATCAGACTTCAGTGGAATTGAATGCTTTGTCAGGGACACTATCGGCTACTTCAAGCGGGCAGGCGGCGAATGCTGAGGAAATAGCTGCAAGTGTAGAACAGACTTCTGCTAATATCGCATCATCCACAGAAAAGGCAGAGGAGTCCGTAAGCGTGAGCGATTCCACATTTGAATCGATTAATTCCGGTCACCAGTTAATTGTTGGGACAGAAAAGAATGTCAATAAAATCAGTGAGAAGGTCGAAATCATTCAGCAGTTGGCAGATCAGACAAATCTACTGGCCATCAACGCTTTCATTGAGGCTGCCAACGCTGGCAATGAAGGGAAAGGTTTCGCTGTAGTAGCAAGGGAAATACGAGCACTTGCCGACAGAAGTAAAGTTTCGGCTGAGGAAATTTCCGACCTTGCTGACCAGTGCGCTGAATTTTCTGCAGCTTCTGTAGAGAAGAGCAATGAGATGATGCAATATATTTCCAGAACTGCGGAGATGTCTCACGAAGTAAACAACTCCAGTAAAGAGCAATTGGCAAGCATTGAGCAGATTAACTACACAGTACAGGATTTTAACAGGTCATCGCAGACACTTTCAAGCTCATCAGAAGAGCTTTCTGCCACTTCAGAGGCTTTGGTAGATACGGCCAAAGATCTGGAGAGTATCCTGAGCAGATTTAAGCTGAGTGCGAATTAAATCGTATATTAAGGCACGGTAACCACTAACCCAATAATGAGAACTTTAAAGAAAAAACGGGCAAGATTAATTACTACGATATATTACACAATTTCCTTACCTCCTGTATTGATTATCGCTTTGGATTATCTGGCAGGAGTTTTTGATTTCGATATGATCCTCCAGCTGGTGACTACCTGGCCCTTGTATGTGATCATTCTTCCCTTTTTCATCTTTTTTCCTTATTTCATGAACAGGCAACTAAAGGAGATTGAATCACTGATCGTCGGCAAGCAGTATGAAAAATTAAAAGGCAAAAGGAGAAGGCTTATCTGGGTATTTATTTTTACAGCAGCGATTTATACAGTAAACTCCTATCCGATAGGTTATTTGAACGGATTTTCGGTTAAGCAAAATGTCATTGCGTTGGTGATAGCCATCGCTTATGGATTTGCCGGGAATGTTGCGTTTATCATCAGGTTTACTTTTCAGCTTGATTCCTTGTTTGCAGGAGTTCCGGGAGCGTATCTGGAGAATTCTTCTATTAAGAGAAAAACCTTGTTAATGAATGTCAACCTGGCGATTGGAGGAGTAATGGTGCTGGTTGCTGCTGCCTACTGCCTAATCTGGAGAATGCAAACTATGCCCGAGTTGGGATATGATCTTGATTTTATCGTGGAGAGGTTGGTGATCATCGGAATGCTTGTGGCATTTTTTCAGGTGCTACCAAGCAATTTGGTTACCAGAAGCTATTCCAAATATCTGAATAAAATCAGAGATTATGTGGGCCGGATCAGCAAGAAAGATTTGCAGGACACCATCTTTATTAGCTCCAGAGATGAATTTGGCGAAATTGCAGAAGGTCTCAATATGCTTCATAGCAATTTCAAAGAGATGGTCGATGCACTGCGTTATAATGCAGGTCAGCTAAAGCAATCCAGCATAGAACTGAGTGAACTTTCAGGAGTACTTTCCGATACTTCCAATAATCAGGCGGCTAATGCCGAGGAAATAGCCTCCAGCGTAGAAGAGACATCTGCTACAATTGCGGCTGCTGCGGAAAATGCTTCTCAATCCGTGGAAATGAGCAAAAATACTTCCGGGTCGGTTGAAGAAGGGCATGAGCTAATTACTAAAACCCGTGAAAATGTACAGCAGATCACTGACAAAATTCTAAAAATTCAGGAGCTGGCAGATCAGACTAATTTACTGGCAATCAATGCTTTTATCGAAGCGGCCAATGCAGGCGAACAAGGGAAAGGATTTGCTGTGGTGGCTAAGGAAATCAGAGTTCTTGCTGATAGGAGTAAGCAGTCCGCAGAAGATATTTCTGATCTTGCAACGCAATGTGTACAATTTTCTATGGCTTCATTTGAGAAGAGCAGGGAAATGATTGATTACATTACCAAGACGGCAGACATGGCAGATTTAGTAGAAACTTCCAGCAAGGAACAGCATGCGAGCATTGAACAAATTAATTACACCGTACAGGATTTTAACAGGAGTTCCCAGACGCTTGCTTCCTCTTCACAAGAACTGGCTGCAACTTCCGGCGCGTTGGTACAAAATGCGCAGGAACTCGACCGGGTGCTGGCAGATTTCAAATTGTAGGTTTTTATCCGATTACAATAGGTGATGCAGGTTAATATCATCGATAGCATGTCTTCATCTTAAATTTTTATTCATCACAACTAGGCATTTAGCAGAGCGTAAAAAAGCCATACCATTCGCAATGGTATGACTTTCGTTGTTGTTGAATTAAGTAAAATCAGAATATTTCTAAGGAGTATTTTAAGGTGCGATTGCTCACGCAGCAATTGATGTAGGGCAGGTTGCAAAACCCTCAGGATGATACAACCTGCCAGATAAAACTTAAACTTTATACTACTATTCTTTAATGATCTTCTGTACGGAGGTACCCTGATCTGTGTCTATTTCCAATAGGTAGATTCCTCTCTTAAAAGATACCAGACTCACCTTTTTTTCGCTTGTCTGCATCATCAGATTACCTGCTAAGGTCATTATCCTGATTTGATGAACTCTGCTTCGCGAGTCTACAGATAGATGATTTTTAGCAGGATTTGGATAAACCGAAATGGCATGATCTGATTGACGATCAGCTGAGCTTAACACCTGATTGACCGTTACATTGAAATCGCAGGTGCTGGTGTTTCCGGCATCATCAGTGAATGTAAGTTGTATGTCATGCATTCCTAAATTCAACGTAGATCCACTTGCTACTGACTGACTGATTGTAACTGATCCACAGTTATCATTTACTAGCAGGTTTGCCAACTGCGAAAAGTCCGGCACGGTATAGTCATTAGATTGATCGGCGATAACGATGGTGTCATTGAGGCAGCTGACGATCTGTGGAGCCTCCTGATCAACTACGGAAACTATAAAATCTACGCTGCTACTGTTGCCACTTTGATCGGTGGCAGTATAGGTTACTGTATGGTTACCAAGGGTCAGCGTACTTCCGGCAGGAATTGAAAATGAGGTATTGACTCCACGATCACAATTGTCTGTAAATCCCAGATTTTGACTATACTGAACATTGGATGCTTCGCAATTGTCTGCATCTGTGGGTACGATTAGATCATCCGCAAATACCGTTGGTGAGAAATCATCGATTACTGTCACCTCAGTAGTCTGAACAGTCTCATTCCCCGATTCATCAGCTATCATAATTTCAACATTATTTACACCAAGATCCATGCAATTGAATTCTGTAAGGCTGGCTGAAAAAATCAAAGCTGTGGAATCAGTACAGTTATCTGATGCAGCAGTTACAATGTCTGCAAGGTTGAGCGTTGCGTTGCCTGATCCATTCAATGTTAAATCAAACGCAGGTAAAACGATAAGTTGGGGTTCTTCAAGATCTCCGATCGTTACGCTATTGGCCATTGGAACCCGCTGCGAGGGTGATCCCAGACAAGAAACCAATTCATTGATCCAATTACTGCTTGCATCCGCATTGCTGATGTTTAGATGTAAGTCGCTGACGGCATCATTTATCACTGATCCACTGCCTTCGTTTAATCGGTAGTAATGTGAAAGACCTGTGGATGTATTACTGACACAGCCATTTCTGTTAGAGTCAATTTCATCCTGGGAACGAATGGTACTCCAGATCCTTATTTCATCTAGTAGACCTTCGCTGTTAGCGGTATTCCCAAAATCCTGATGGGCTATTTCGCCTAGTTTCCAGGTGAGGTCACCAGCTGTTTTCATCAATGAATTCGCGTTGATGATTGGGTCGTCATTGGGAAATGCTATACTTTGAGCCTCACCATTATAATAAACCGATAGGCCAACCGCCGGATCATAAATTATGGCAATATGAGTATGTCTATTAGACGCAGGGGCCAGATACCTGTTAAACCTTATATTGGAAGTTCCCCTGTTGTGGACAATAGTAAAAAGACCGGTGCCTTGCTGAAAGTAGACCTCCAGATCACTAATAGCAGACTCTCCGATAGAGAATAAAGCATTCTGAAAATCGGAAGGGTTGGTAGTACCACTGAAGTTAAACTCCAGCGTATATCCCAACGAATAATCGAAATTCCATGAGGCAGAGGCACTGGCAAAATCTTTATCTTTTTCAAATAACAGAGCAGGATCCGGATCAGTGCAGGAGATAAGTGCTGGTTCCCAGTTGTTGCTATTGTCAACATTTGAAATGTTAAGATCTAAGACACCGGTCGCATCTTCTACGAGGTTTCCCCTGCTGTCGTTCATCGGATAATAATGAACCAGATGCTGAGTATTCGTTGCTATGCAACTGTTTCGGGAAGTTTCAATTTCATCCTGAGAACGATTGATATTCCATACCCTTACTTCATCAAAGACACCTGCTGCATTTTCCGTATCGCCAAATGCAGCATGTGCTATTGCGCCTATTTTCCAGGTTACATTATTACTTTTTTGCATTGATTGAGCAGATATCAGTGGGTCGTTCGGGAAAGCTACGTTTTGCTCCACCCCATCGTAGTACACTGACAGGCCATTGTCCATATCATATACAATGGTAATGTGAACTTTAACGTCAGCAGCCGGAGAAGTATATCTGTTAAATTGACCGGCTGTAGCTCCTCTGTTATGATAAACTACCAAAGTGCTTGTGCGGTCCTGGAAATATACCTCCAGGTCACTGATTGCTTCATTACCAATAGAAAAAAGTGCGTTCTGAAAGAAAAAGGGATCAGTAGTTCCTGAATAAACGAATTCCAGCGTATACCCCTGGCTGTAGTCGAAATCCCAACTTGCGGAAGCAATCGCTTCATCGCCATCTCTGCGGAATGCTAAAGCAGATTCGCTTTCATTTGTCATTTGTCCTATCACTTCAAAGGAAGTATTCTGATCCAGGTTCCCTGTGCCAAATTCAATTGGGTTACCGGTGCCCGCAGCGGGACCATCCAATACGATTTCCTGATCGACATCAGTCAGAAAATAGTCAACACCAGTTTGTGATCCGTTTACAGTAACTGTGTAAGACTGATTACCGTCCAGACAAACAGAACCGGATGCATTGGTAGAAACGGTTTGTGGAATAATGGCGAGCTGTGAACCTGAGCAGACATCGCTAAAGGAAGTGGTCGCATCTATTACCCAACCATTAGCAAGTGATGGCGGTGAAAAACCCGTGTCATGCTGAATACATGACAAATCAGGGTTATTAGTTGTTTCCATATTCGTGATGGCTGCATTATTTCCATTTGCCAGATTTAAAGTATTCAATAGGTTACCTCTTAGGAATAATTGTTCCAAAGACTTGTTTTTACTGATGTCAAAACTGGTTAGTTGATTATTGTCTCCATCTAAACTGACCAACGCGGTAGCTTGACTTATGTCCAGACTAGCTAATTGATTGTTTGGAAAAAGCAACGTAGCTAATGAGGTATTTTCTCCGATGGTCAAAGTGGTCAGTTGATTATTACTTACTTCTAACCTGGTCAGATTCAAATTTTTACTTACATCCAGACTATTGAGTTGATTGATGCTACAACGCAACAAGGTAAGTTGAGTAATCTTGCTTACATCCAGTGAGGTAATGGATGTTCCTACGCAGATCAATCTATCCAGATTGACAAACGCCTCTATCCCTGTGAGGTCACTGACATTTTGATCAGTGATTGTTATTGTACCGCTAAAAGCCATTGCCTCTGCTGTGGAAATTTCCATATCTCCATCTGTGTTGATGGCAGCATTACTAACCAGTGCAGTTTTGAAATTTGCATCCGGGATATTGACATTTTGTGAATAGGCGGTTAGAAAATTGGCAAGCAGGGTTGCTAAAATCAGGAGTTTTCTCATTATTGTGTGTATTTTGAACATACACAAAAATGATATTCATACGTTGATCATCGGCCAACCACTTGATGATCTGACCGTTTCACTAGATGAAAATACAACTATACTTTACAAAGCAATTTTTGTACTATTCATATTTTAGGAATTGTAGGCTACCAGGTCTAAAAACTCAGTGCGTTTTTCTTTCGATAGGGAGACGATTTGATCATTGTCCATAACGATGTATCCTCCTTCACTTTTTACAAATTGCTTAATATGCTGGAGGTTTATCAAAAAAGAGCGATGCGATTTATAAAACAGGTCCC
>JBCBHL010000359.1:0-7523 GCA_038525605.1 Bacteroidota bacterium | reverse complement strand
ACTAAGGGCTGTGATTGAGTGATCAGATATGATGTCATCAGGGTGATTTAAATAACCATCGTCTTGCCGGCAGCAATAGCAAACCCTGATTCTGCGATTTACTGGTGACTCAAGTTACAGGAGAAAAAACGACCTGAACACTCCTAAAAAAGAAGTAAGGCATAGAAAAACTAATTATTACTAAAATGAAATACACGATTTTACCACTAATCTTAATGATGTTTCTGGCTTTTAGCTGTCAGGACCAGGAAACGGAGGTCAAAATGGATTCAGAAGAGGAGCAACTGCTACAAATGATTTCGTCGGAAGGAAAGGCCATGATCAACCATTCCTTTAACGACTTAAATCACCATGTTTCTACTGTAAGTGTCAATAACCTGTCAGAATTTGATTCGGAAGAATTTGCCAAAAAGTCAGTATTAGAATTTGTGCAGAATTCTGAAATTTCGAGACCACATTTCCAGTTAATCCAGTCATCATTAACTTTTGGTTCCTCTGAGGCAAGACCTGAATCTCTTGAAGCTGATTACACTGAAACTGAGCAACTATACATCAGTAAATTGACTGATACTTTTGACCTACTTCCTGATCTAACATTATTTAATGAATCCATCGAGGATATTAAAAATGAAATTATCTCAGAGGTAACAGATGAAGAAGTAAGGATGAAATTATTAACAATATGTGTTAGTAGTGCGACCTCTGCTAATTATTTATTGGAAAATGAATATGAAATCATATCCGAATTTGTGGAAAGTGCAACTGCAGCAAACGGTAGAACTGAAGACTGCTGCTTTGAAGGTGATCTTGAGTGGGATTGGGTAGAATTTGGAAGCGCGGTTGTTGGAGCTGCAGCGGGATCAGCAGCAAGAGCATGGGTTATCAACGTATTGCCAGGAGGAGGTCAGGCAGCTTATGGTACGGCTGTAGTTGGTGGTGCAGTAGCAGGTGCCGCAGGATACACAGCTGTTAGATTTTATCAGTGGATGTTCTCTACAGGTGGAACAGGAAGTTGCGATGACCAGGTAAGCTTCGATTGCAGGCAACAGTAATCTATTCAATAAATCGAATCTGAGATGAGATCACATTAAGTATGGAATAACATGAGGCTGTCTTGAATTGCAATATGAGTAGTTTTAAGACTACAAATAAACACAATATAGACAGCCTCTTAGTTTGCGATCTACTCCATAAAACCTGCAGCGGTTACTTCCGGTATCACTACCAGATAATCATAGCCTGCCAGCATGTTTTGAAGTGAATTACCTTCAATAGCAATCTTATTTTTCTTCACACCTTTGCTAATCTGCTGTAAATCAAAAAGTGCCCAGTCACTTCCTTTTGTCTCATCGAAAAATGATTTTAAAAATTTTAAATTTTTACTGTTGGGATTCACAGGTTGTGGACTCAAACCTTTGAAGGGTACGCCCTGCATCCCACTTTTTCCAATGATCATAATATGTAAGGAAGATTGAAAATTCCCATCAGCCAGGTTGGAAACCAGGTTGCCAATGTCATATCCTCCCAGAAGACTCTCCCCTTTCCCCGAATGGATTCCTCCATATTTAAAGAGGCTTTTACCAGTAACGAGCTCTTCATAATGTTTCAAAACATTATTTTTCATTAACTGAATTCTGAGATAATGATCCTGTGTGGTATAAATCTTCCTGGAGAGTTTTAAATCGCTGATCACCGATTTTTCAAAATCACTCAGTGGCAAACCCTCCAGCTTGTTGAGGTTATTCATGAATTCATCAGTGAAAAAATAGGGACTCCCCTGCTGCTTTTTGAAACGCTCAAAATGTTCTGCGGATTTCTGGATAATATCAGCATATATCGCTTTAGCCTCCTTGCTTTTGGTTGAAGCTATCAATTCAGAAGCCAGCAGACGATCGGCAATCAATACAATCTGATCTGTTCCGAAGATTTTAGCACCATCGTTGGTAAGTTGTTTTAACAAATCAAACTCTGGTTCCAGCGCAAAAAACGAAAAGGTGCTGCCGATATTTTGGGTGTATTTATTGAGCTTTTCTGCTGAAAAAGACCTGATTTTGTCAGAGATAACATCAGCAGAGTACGGGTCGATTTCACAGAAGAAGTTATCGAACTGATCAGCTTTGGCAATTTGACTAACAAACAATGGTACTTCATTGAAAAAGTGATCTTCTCCAATCAAAACCATCTCATGTTTCTTTACCTGTTCAATCAACTGATTCCATCCTTCTCCTGAAAACTGCTGATTTTGACACTGAATATCTGATTTATTTTCACTCAAAAGATCAGAGAGCGATTTTTGTGCAAAGGCTCCTGATAAATGAAAAATCAAACAAAATAACAAGATTATATATCTCATACTGGCTCGGTTAATTATTTGCTAATGAAATCAATCCCTGTGAACGAATTATCCTACTGTTTGATCAGAAAGGACAATATTTATGATTTCCTACAGGTTTTAATTATATATGATTCTTTTTCAGACAGCAATATGAACATATTTTCAGCATAAAAATCCAAATTATTCGAAAAAATAAGTCAACTCGCACCTGCCAACTATGAAGTTTCTAAGTAGTATTTTATTAGCTCATCTTCTGATATTGGTCCCCTCAGCTCTGGTGGCACAGCTCAAAAAAGCCAAAGACCGTTACCCAAATGGAACGCTTAAGTTCAAAGGCAGGTATATCGAATGTGTGACTGCCGATTCTGTTGTACACGGATTGATTAATCATGAAAAAAGAAAAGTAGGCAAATGGACTGCCTACTACTCCAATGGTCATGTAAAGGAAGAACGGACTTATACATCAGGCGTAAAAAACTGCAAAGCTCAAATTTTCAAGGAAGGAACCTGGCACTATTACAATGCGGCAGGCCTTCATTATCTCACCGAGACCTACCACCATGATACACTGCTTTTATCGGAAATCGACATTTCTCATCAAGAGTCGGTAATTGGTAAATTGATGAAAAGTGATAAAAAACCGGATAGCATTGTGCTGAATCATGAACTTGATCAAAATAATTACATCCCCAATGCTGATTTTGAAATGTACTATTACAAGCCTATTCAATTGACAGCAAATGGTCAGCAATCGATAGACAAGGAAATCCCCTTTTGGCATTCGCCAGATGAAGGCACTCCTGACTATTATCAAAAATACAGATCTGTTGAAGGCATACCTGTCTTAGATATACATGAAGACAATGCTGTAACTGGTTTGATGCTTTACTTAAACCCGAATAAAAACGATCATTCTTTAAAAATCAATAACGTGAATGACCGGGATTACAAAGAAAGCCTCCAGGTAAAACTTTCAAAACCTTTGAAAAAGGGTAATACCTATTGTTTCAAAGGGCAAATTCGGCTCTCTGAACTGGCTGGCTATGCGATCGACGAAGTATCTCTGCTACTAACTGAAAACCAGTTAAGTTTTAGCGTTTTCGATCAAGGTATCAAGCCTACTAAAAGTTTCAATAAGTTGATTTCCAGTACAAATCAGTGGGAAGAAATGTGCAGTAAAATTGATGTTTCCGAAACTAAGCACTATCTCACCATTGGCAGATTCAGGTCCAAAGACAACCTAACCATCAAAAAAGTACCTCCCCAAATACGAAGTAGCCTGGACGTAAATCATGCTGCCTATTATTTTCTCGACAACCTGGAATTGTACCAAATACAGTCCGATGAAAACTGTCGTTGTGAATGGTCTGCCATCATTGCGAATACAGGAACTGACAGCTCTGTTAGTTATAAGCCGGAGATCTCTTACACACTCAATAGCATCCAATTTGATTTTGATAAAAGCGCTATCAAACCTGAATTTCACGAAGAGCTAAATCAGCTTATCGATCTTCTCAAGGAAAATCAGTCATGGCACATAAAGATTAAAGGTCATACGGACGATACTGGTGATGCGGAATACAATATGGCATTATCAGAAAAACGTGCTCAGGCCATTGCCAACTGGATAATCAGCTCGGGAATAATGGCTAACAGGGTTACTGCGATCGGTTTTGGCAATCAATCCCCCGTTTCAATAACGGATCAGGCAAAAAACAGAAGGGTTGAAGTTGAGTTTACTAGAAACACTGATCATTGACCAATCTAAGGCAGTAATGCTTCATTAAAGAATGTCTGCTACGTATTTCACGTAGTAGCAGTAAGTAAAACCACTAAATAGCTGAATCAGCGTATTACTCTCAGATTAACAAGCGATTCTTCCCAAGTTTGTATTGTAGTATTGAATAAAACACAAAAAGATTAGCTATGTATAATTCCCTTCAATTTTACCCTGAACAAGCGGTCAACAACATCCCCAAGAGGTTGACCAAAGATGAAGCCATTAAACTACAATTTGCCAATGGCGAAGAAGAAATTACTATTTGCAGCAAATTTTCAGAACATGTAGAATTTACTGAGCTGGATTACCTGCTGACGCTGATAGAAGAAGATTTGAGCAAAAATAAGCACTTAAATGTATTTGTAAACCTGAATATTCTAAGCCAAAGGGAGCACGACTTACTGGATCACCTGCTGTTAAAGTTAGGTGACTTCAACATAGAGGAAAAGTGCCTGCACGTCTTCTGTAACACCAACAAAAGTGAGAAAATCTTAAAAATATCTGCAGAGTTTGAAAGAAAATTAAATAAGCAAATCTTCATGGATGTCGGTCATGAAGGCGTTGTGAAAAACTCTGCCTAATTACGTTCGTTTAAGCTGTTTTTTAGTGATAGGTTAGTTCCCGGCGTAATATCCGGGAACTATTTACGTTGATTGGTTTTACGCCAACCTTTAAGTAATATACTGTGTCACCTTCATTACAACATTCATAGGTGTCTTCCAACAGTTTGACAGGCCTTTTATTTTCTCAAAACTTTCCCCCATTCACGTCATTTTCTGGTACAGGTTCCACATTGTCCCAATGTTCAACGACTAATCCATTTTCCAGTCTGAAAATATCAACTTGCGCATAGTCCTGATTGATCGTTCCATCGTTCCAGTTGGCTTTGCAAAGTGTTGCAACAAAGTTTCCTTGTCCGACTAATAGAACAATCTCCTTGTATTTCAAAGGTGCATTGGGTGCACTGGCCAATTTTTGAAATTGCTCCAGACCATCAGCAACATCCTTGTTATGCTGAATGTACTTTTCGGAAGAGATATATTTAGAAAGATTCTCAGGGTTCCCCCCCTCCATTAACCCATCTTTGATCAGATTGCGAATCACCTCTTTGTTCGCTTCTGTTTTTTCCAAATCGGTAATTTCTGTCACTCCATCAACTGAAGTATGACCTGAGGGTGTAGAGGACGCGAAAGGTGCTATCACATCCCAATGCTCCAGGATTTTATCATTTTCATCAGTATCAAAAAAGTCAGTGGTTACCCATTGCGCTTCACCATGATTGATGTTTTGATAAGCATGGACAAACACGTACTGCCCATCTTCAAACCCTCTAACAATTTGAATATCTCTTGCCGGATTTCTTTTGATAAATGGCTCAAAGAATTCGACAAATCCTTCAATACCATCACGTACACCTGTACTATGTTGTGTATATCGCTCGCCTGTATACTTAGTGACGGCTTCTCTCACATTTCCATCTCTGATACCCTCATAATAGAGTGCCTTTGCATTTTCTAATTTCTTTCCCATAATTTTAAAATTTCCCGTTTGAATTTTTCCATTCAGATTTTGGTGGAATCGATGCAATAACATCCCAATGCTCCACAATTTGACCATTTTCGAGACGAAAAAGATCGTAAAATGCGGTTGGTTCTCCTTTGCCGAAAGTACCCTCGCTCATGGTCAAAACGAAGTTGCCCTGTCCCAGCACCTGATGTAGGTCAGTGTACTCCATTGTCCAGCCTTGCGCTGCAAAGTATTTCAAGGCTTCACCGAATCCTTCTAATCCATCAGCCACAGCAGGATTGTGTTGTATGTAACTTACTGGATTGATAAAAGTGGATACTTTGTCCAATTCTCCGTTAAGTAGTACTTTCTCTATAAAATCCCGAACTATTGCTTTATTCGTGTCCCCCTTATCCAAATCAGTAAGTGAGGTTGCACCGTCAAATTGTGTGTGCCCGCTTGGGTTTGGCTCTTTTACTTCCAAAAGATTGTCCCAATGTTCTACGATTTTACCATCCTCAAACCGAAATACATCAAACCCGGCTTTAGGTCCAAAAAAATCATACTCTGTATGAGTGAACACGTAATCACCATCTTGAAAAGCACGGATCACATTTGCTCTAAAGCCTTGGGAAGGAGCATTTTGCATAACGGCATCAAACCCTTCCAAACCATCAGCTACTGACAAATTGTGCTGTATATATTTCTGAGAGTTGATATATGATACAGGTGCCTGATCCCCGGTATTGAAGCTGTTGAGCAAAGCAACTACTTTGTCCTTATTCGTTAATTCGGTTGGCAAAGAAGCTACTGTTTGATACCGACCAAATTGAATACTTGACTGATCCATCATGCCCATAAATTTTTGAGATAACTCGTGCTCCATAAATGGTTGCAAAGCCGCATCGGAATTATTGCTATTATCCCAATAAACAGCCACAGCCTACCTGCCTGTTTCATTCATTCCCATAATACGCTGGACGAAACCTTCTTTGGGAGCTGTCACTTCATTCCCAACCTTTTTGTTAAGTTTTTTGAATGCTTTTGGTTCTGTTCCTTCTTTTGTTTCAAAAGACATGACCTCAATAAATGAACTGTTCTTTTTATCAAACATCTCACTAGTTTGGAATCGTGACATCTTCATGGAAGCCCCATCAATCATTGAGGCGTATTCAGCAACAGATTCATCTTTCATAAATTTATTCATAGATGCATCCGCTTCGTCCATGCTGTTCCAATAAACCAACACGATATATTCTCCTTGTTCATTAACTGCACTCTGTCGCTCTATAAAGCCAGGTTGTTGACTGGTGAAGTTCGCTTCGACTTCTCCATCCAGCTTGTTGAAAACGAAAGTATTTGTAGTAGTCTTGGTTCTAAATGTGGTGACCTCCAGCACGTAGCTGGAAGGCTCAGAGCAGCCGATAAAGAACAGCAGAGCAAGTCCCGGTATGATCATTTTGTATTTCATGTTTTTTTAAATACAAAATTCCAAAATCGCCTAATTCATATAAAGGTAAAAATGAGTGTTTGTAGTGTACAAATAGGAAATTTAAAGAAATTAATGGGAATGTGTAATTCTGAACTGTTCAGGTGTTTGGTTAGAGAACCTTCGGAAAAACTTAAAGAGATTGGTGGGTTCATCAAAGCCTGATGAATATGCAATTTCCTTAATGGTAAGATTCGTATTGATGAGCTCACGCTTAATTTGAAGTACTAAAATCTCGTCAATAAGCGTTTTGGGAGATTTTTTAATGACATGCTGTGTCACGTTATTCAGCGTTTTGCTAGTCGTATTTAGTTTATTTGCATAAAACCGAACTGATTTGTCATTCTTGCAATTTTGCTCAGACGAGTGCTTTAACTGATCAGGAATACCAGGAAAGTGTCTTTATCATTGAA
>JBCBHL010000358.1:0-7521 GCA_038525605.1 Bacteroidota bacterium | reverse complement strand
TGGCAGACCCAGTTAGAAAATCTTAATCAAAACTTAATCGGAGCTGAATTGCTCAAAATAAACAATGTTGATTTTGACAAAGCCATAGAACAATTTCCTACACACTGCAACGACAAAAAGTCAAAACCTGTCAAGGAATGGATTGCTAATAAAATACTGTCAGGAAGATATAATCAGCCAAGAATTTTAACCTTAAGAACAGTCCAAAATCAAATTATTGAGTTCAATTTAGATGAACTCAAAGAAATACAAACACAAGAACTCTTAACATCACGAAAGGAAAACAACATTGGAATCATTAGAATAAATAATTCGTTGGGCAATAATGATTTGATCAATGAATTTGATAAAGCACTTGAGAACTTAATGGATACAAAAGCTCTGGTCATTGATTTGAGAAATACTGTTGGAGGCGGAAATTCCTATGTGGCAAGGGGAATAATGGGACGTTTTGTTAAGGAACAAAGACCTTATCAAAGGCATCAAAAACTTGAGAAATATAACGGAAATGACATAGTCGAAAGAAGCTGGGTAGAATATGTTAGTCCAAGAGGAATTCAATATAAAAATCCTGTTGTGGTGCTGGTGGGGAGATGGACTGGAAGTATGGGTGAGGGACTTGCCATTGGTTTTGAAGGAATGGGAAGAGCTGAAATTGTTGGCTCAGAAATGGAAAGACTTGCTGGAGAGATGAGTGGTTTTTCATTTAACAACCGGAATTACGGTTACAGGTTATCGGTAGCAAAATTATATCACGTAAATGGAACACCTAGAGAGAAGTACATTCCGACAAATTATGTGCGTCAAACTACGACAGATAATGATGAGATTCTTGAAAAAGGAATAGAATTGATAAACAAAGGAAGGAAATAAATCAGGAAGGACACTACGAGAAAATGTATTAAAACGCATTTTACACAAAACATTAGCCACAACTTCCAGATTTCAAGTATGAACAGAATTGAAATTGAAGTAGCCTCAAAAGGTTTATATATATTGAGATATTTGCTGTCAATTGCTGTTGCTTTCACAACGGCCTTTTTCATTGCTCCACCACAAGAAAATAGCAAACTAATTTTTCTATTAGCAGCAGCTCCAGGCTATCTGATTTTCGAACAACTGACGAAAAAACTATATGTAGGCAAAATGATAATGGAAATGAATAAGGAGGGGCTTAAATTCATTTGGACTAAACAAATCATTTTTCACAACAAACCGAACATTTCTCTACAATGGTCGGAGATCAGTGAATATTCATACGATAGTAGTACTCACCTTGATCAATTTGTATTAAAGCTAAAGAATGGAAAGAAAGTAAAGTTTTTCTTTCGCTTCATGGAAGAAGAATTTATGAACTTCTATCATAACATGCAGGAATTAACAGGTTTAATATCACAGGTTGATGACTCGGTTCATATTTCCAGAACTATAGGTTTTTTCGAAACTGAATTCGGGAAGTGGCTGGTTTTTGGGTTTGGAGTTCTAATTCTTTCAGCCTGTGGATTGATTTTGAAGATAAGAGACTGGCAAGAACTTAATTGGTTTGGGTATATCGTTTTGAAGATAAGAGACTGGCAAGAACTTAATTGGTTTGGGTATATCGTATTGCTAATAATGGGATTGGCTATGGTAATTCCAAGAATTAGACATCTAACATCGAAAGATGTTTCTAGTGGGGACTAGACCCAATCGACCTGGATGGCCCTACTAACTAAGCTAGACGTCTACCGACAGGCTGGTTTGCAAAGGGCATTTGAATCCGATAGATTTGAGATATTTGAAATGCTGAGCCGACCGTGCTTAGTTGATTGTTAGCAGTAATGAAGCAGAGAAAGTGTTAATCGATTCTATCTATATCAAACGAGCTTTGGAAACTTTACCATTGCTAATTATTCTTCTAGTAATAGTTTCTTGTTCAAGTCCACGAGATGATTCTGTACCATCTTTATACTCGATCTATGTGAAGGATAGTTTCAAAATATATATTGACCTCCCACCAAATTACTCGTCTGAGACAACTTATTCAATCGCATTCTATATGGATGCTAACTTAAAAATGGGTAAAGAAATAAGAAGGCAAATACGATTGGATGAAAATAGGGAGAATTTAAAAAATGTAATATTCGTTGGTGTGGGTCACATTGGGGATTACCGAAAATTAAGACGCAGGGACTTTATTCCACCCGTGTATGAGAATGGAGAGGCGACACCAAGTCAGGATGAGTATTTTGGTCATGCAGATGATTTTTATAAATTCCTAGTTTTCGAACTGGTACCCTACATAAATCAAAATTATACAGATAATGGTCGTTATACTTTCATCGGTCACTCTTTTAGTGGACTCTTTGCATTTTACTGTCTTATGAAATCTGAAATTATTTTTGTAAATCATGTAGCCTTAAGTCCTTCATTGTGGGTTAATTATGATAATTTCTTTGAAATAGAAGAAATGTTTTACAGAGAAGAAAGAGCGTTGAATACAATGTTATACCATTCTTGCGGTAGTTTAGAATGGACTAATAAAGTACTTTATAGTTCTCGTCAAATGAAGAATACTTTAATTGGCAGAGAATATGCTGGGCTTAGATATAAATATGTTGAGCATGAAGGCAAAGGCCACAATGGGGTAGTATCTGTCTCATTAGAATATATTCTCAAAAGCTTGAGGTTTTAAAAACTGTTAACAAATGAAACGCCATAAGCTTAAGAGGTATTTGCAAAAAATGAAGTGCAATCCGTTAGATTAGGTAGAATTAAATAAAGGCCTGCTCGGCGCGGTAAAGCTTACGGCGTTTATCTGGTTGGACGCATTCAAAAACAATGAAACATGAAATTTAAAACTCTTGTATTCTTAGTATCTTTTTTGAATTCTCTAGTTGTATTCAGTCAAAAGATTGAAGTTTTCAATGAACGAGAACTTAATTTAGGGTTAGAAAACCAAATACTAGTCGAAAATCACCTAACGGCAAACCCAACCAATGGAAATCACTTATTGCTGAGTGGTATGTTCGTAAATAAAAAAAATACCAGTGTTTATGGAAATTATGCCATAACATCATTTGATAAAGGAAAAACTTGGCAAAATTTAACCAAGTTTGATTTAGCAGAAGGTGCTGATCCTTGGGGACTAATTACGCCAGATAATGTTGCCATATCTACTGTCTTAGGATTAGAAGAATTGTTTATTTTCAGGTCAGAAGATGGTGGGAAAAATTGGAATAATGGCCCTGTAAGTCTTGGCAGAGCACACGACCATCAAACTTTAATTCAAGATTTGGCCAGGAAGATTGTTTACCTGGTTTCTATCCAAGGAAATCACATTTATGTTAATTATTCGAAGGACAATGGGAAAACGTTTGATAATCCCAAAAAATTCAAGTTTAGTAATTTAGGTTCAAATACCATGACACCTGTTCTGTTGGAAGATGGAACTCTTATGATTTCGTACACAACATTTAACCGTCCAGCAATAGGAGGCTCTAGAAATAGAGGAAAGTCTGAAAGATTGAATAAAACATTAAGTTGGATTATTCCCTACAGCATAGATGGTGGATTTAGGACACCATTATTCTTATCTGAGGAATGTGAAACAGGCTTCCCTGTATTGGCAAATAATCTTAGTGCTAAAGGTTATGAAGATAATATGTATTATGTGTGTTCATCACAGACTACAAAATCTATCATGTTTCACTATTCCAATACTAAAGGACAATCCTGGACTGAAGGAATATCTTTATCATCTTTTACCACAGAAGATAGATCTAAAAGAAATCCATTTACAGGAATGCCGCAAGTTACAGTAAATAATAAAGGTGTGATTGGAGTTATTTGGCAAAATAGAATTGATGACAAAAACGGAAAATGCCAATTCTTATACTTTACTGCCTCGATAGATGGAGGTAAAAGCTTTCTTCCCCCAGTACAAGTATCCAGCCAATTATCGTGTATGGAGAATGAACGAAATGATTGGGCAGGTTCACGGTATAAATCCGGAGGAGATTACACAGGCTTTTTGAGTGATAATAATGGAGATTTTTTAGTGATATGGCCGGATAGTAGAGATGGGATATCGAAATTATATATGGCAAATATTAAAATTTCTAAATAGATAAATATAACTGTGCCTGACAACATTGTGTGTAAGCAATAGCGGTTTAATCGCTAAAACAGTAGTGAAATACATAAATCAAACGACAGTAACAAACCGAAAAGTAAGCATATAAACACGCCACTGTTCTTATACGTTACGGTTACCGACAATTGACAAGAGACCATGAAAAATTTTATTATTATTATACTGCTTACATATATCACCTTTGGTTGTACTTCATATGCACCAGGTGACCTAAACGGAAAATGGGCACACCCATCGGAACCTAGGGAACTATGGATCAACGACACACTGGCTCTTGGTTTTGATATTGAAAATCAACTAATGAACACATATTCAATTGAATATGATCAGCAGATGCTGACTTTTACTTTTATTGATCATATGAAAGGGTCGACTCCTTGTCAGATGAAAGTAATCAACTTAAGTGATACTGAATTAAAAACTGAATCTCAACACCCTGATTCCAACAAAGGACAAATCACAATTTATCAAAGAACTTCCCAAGAATCTCTGGAAATTTTCACCGATGATGCAATTAATTGGGAACGATATAAAGAGTATATGATGAGTAAATTAGAAAGTCAATAACAGGCAATATCATCTATATGCCTGGACAGCTCCACTTACTTAGTTGCTTGTCTACCTTCAGGCAGGTTTGCAAAGGCTGGTGATATCCGATACTTTTATAGTTCCGATAGTTATTGGAATGAAAAGCCTGGATGTACGAGCCATATCTGGACGTTGTGTCTAATGTAAAGAACGAGATTAATGAATGACGAGTACCAAGGATATTTTGCGGACTGCTATGTATTGACTGATAAAAGGACTGAATCTTTTATTGTGGGATTTCTCGACCATTTCGTTCCTGAAAGAAGAGAGTCGGTAGACGAATATGAAGTCACACAATATGCTGACAACCTCACAGAAAAATTCGGAACAGCTCGAGAAGTGGTTAAGTATTTAGTCAATAACAAATTCGTGAAACACACTCTATATTGGGAAAATCCAATAGAATCTGAATTACGTGGAGCTGAGATTTTCTTTACTGACGATGGTTACGTGATTATAGGACTATACTGTGAAACAAAATATCCCGTCACAGACATTGAAGATAAATATTTCAAGGAAATCAAAGAATTCTGCGAAAGTGACGAAGGTTATATAACCTATGAAGACACTCCCTCACATAACAGTGAGGAATTCATGGAAAAAGTAAAAAGTATGAAAGCGCAATATCGGTGATATAAAATGCAAACTGATAGCTGCAAAATGACAATGTTATAACAAAATAATATTTGGTCTGGCGGACAATGATTCAGTTTCAAAATTCCAAACTTATCATATCACCATTGTTTGCGACAATTCGAATGGAATTCAATGAAGAAATTATTAATTATACTACTAGTCTTGAAATTTTACTCATGTCCGTCTCCGGAGAAAAGGGAAGCGGATCAGGAGATTACACATCAAAGAGAAGAAGTCAATACCACTTTAGATACTTTAGCCGAGAAACAACCGGATGTTATAACGGTCGGGAATGAACCTTTAACCTTTTCCGATAAAATAGGACGAGCAGTTTTACTTGGAGAACCAATTCACCTTTTAAATCCTGACTTAGAAAACATAATGGATATTTCCAGTTTGGCAGGACAGATTGTCAAGGTCACAGGAATATCTGACAGTCTAATGAATCAAGGCATAGGTTTTGAAGAATTCTGCAAGTCTTTTTGGTACGTTAAAATTCAAATCGATACGCTGAGTGGAATAGTTAATGGAAGAAACGTTTTTGAAATTAATAAATCCCGTCAGGATACCAGCTTTATAATTGATAACACCCGATTTGAGTTTTTTACAACTGATTTCCTTGGAATGGGAGTAGAATATGACGGAGATCTTATGGGATGCCCTGTTGATCAGCCAATACTCTTCAAGACCAATAATTATGAAGGCCTGGTTGAACTAAATATCAATGAATTCTCAAAAAAAGCGAGTTGGGACAATGACTATCCATTTTTTGAATTAAAAGACGATGATGGATCCTATGACAGGATTACCTCAGCTACACTAAGTAATGATAGTCTGGTATTAAATATTCGCAGAGATTGGCAAGAGGGCTGGAACTTTTTTGACGTTCTAATTCAATCAGAAGACGATACCTACACTGCGACTTATTTAAATTTTGGTGAGCGATTCTATGAATAAATAACTGTTTCCAATAATGGCAAAAAATCAAAGCTTTTTGATGCGATGGCAACTACTTTTAGCCAGAACGTTTCCGACAACAACCAAACGATCATTTTTAATTACAACATTTTAATGAATAAAACTTCAATTTTAATACTCTTAATCGGAGTATTACTTTTCTCTCAATCATGTAAAAAAGAAAATTTAACGGACGTAGAAAAAGAATCAATTATTGATTCAGCAAAAATCACAGTTCAAAAAGTTTTTGAATCATCTAATAATCTTCAATTTGTAGATGGTTTAAATTATTACTCTGAAGATTCTGATGCTTATTACACAAATAATGGAACTATACTAACTTTAGCTGACTTAAAAGAATCTTACCGTCAAATAGGTCCCTCAGTGGAGATTTTGAAAAACTCAATTGACAATTGGAATACAACATTTATATCAGAGAATACAGTTGCGTTTACTTTACCAATACACTTGAAGTTAAAACTGGTGGGAATTCCTGAATATAATGGACAACTTGTTTGGTCTGGAATTGTGCAGAAGAGGAATGGCAGTTGGGTGATTATTCAAAGTCACGAATCTTGGTTAAATTGTGTAGAAGTGACATCAGCTTTAACAGCAACGGACCTTAATGAAAATTAAATCCTGTTGCTGATAAACTATATGATCCATAAGCTAACTGAACATTTGCGAAATATCCATGACTGCAATTATTGTTTTTATAGTGATTATTCTTGGGATCAATACCATTCCCTTTTTACACAAGAGACAATTTCCAGGAATAGAAAGAATATTAATACAGGTTGGCTGGTTAGTGACAATTATTTATCTGGCATTTTTTATAATTTCATTTTACGGAATAAAACTAAGAGGCAGTTTCCTCAATGCAGCTCTTGGTTATACCTTATTGATGAGCTACCTGCTAATCTTTGGAGTGGTTCGGCCAAATAGTAGAAAGTTTATAATTGTCCTTGTTGCAATTCCCGTTATGATTTTGTGTTTGTATATACAGGTTCTGAACCAATCAATCTATGAGCATAAATTTCATAAAAACCTGAACCTTACGATATACAGAGAAGGCTTTCTTGCATGTGGGGAAATCATTAGGATAAATAAGCCTTACTTTGGTATATTAAATAAAGAAATACTTTACGATAGCAACCAATGCTTAATAGGGATCAATAAAGTTGAGACTATAGAGGTGAATCAAA
>JBCBHL010000357.1:0-7551 GCA_038525605.1 Bacteroidota bacterium | reverse complement strand
CAGTATTGGCTAAAAATCCTATGCCGATTCAAGATGAGATTGCTGAATTTGATGAATACATTAAAGAGCAGGGATTTGGAGATAGTGAAGAGTTTAAAAACTTAATCAAGCAGTATACAGACGCATTTACAAGTGAATCCGAATACATTGTTTTCGATATTCTCGATCGATATGAAAAAGTGCTTCAAAACGAAAGAAAGAGATATCAGTCAGATGAGAATGTTCAGTCAATGTTTAATGATCTGGGTGGTTACAGATCTCTTAAAGGACAAGAAAGAGAGACATTAAGTCAAGCATCAAATCTGATAAAAAGACCTAATAGACATGATATCCCACCTCTAAGTGAAGGTGAGATGAAAGAATATTATAGGCTAAAGGAAAAATCGACAGCATACGGGAATCAGGCTAATCAACAGATAAAAGAGCTTTCAGCAGATTACCCTATTTTAAGATCAGAAAAAGCTATTGATATTTACCAGCATGACAATTTGGATGATTTTAAAAATGAGATTTACCCAAATATACAACAGCAACTAAGGGACATAGCAAAAACAAGAGAATATCTTGCTGGTGATCCTAAACTCATTTTTAAAATGAAGCCAATGATACCTACATTTTATGAAATGTTAGGTGTTGAGGAAGGATCAGTGCATGATCTTATCATTAAAGATGAGTATGATTTTATTGCTAAAGTTGATGAAATGTTCAACACAGCTTTAACCGTTTTGGGTTTAGCTTTGGCAGTGCTTTCGTTTGGTTCAGGAACTGCTTTACTTGCTCTTGCTTCTTTTGGGTTAAGCTCGTACACAGCTTTACAGGATTTAAATAATTACGATCTTGATTCAACTTTATATTATGTTGGATTAATCGATGAGGAACCTTCTTTCGCATGGGTAGTAGTCTCCGTGATGGGAGCTGCGTTTGATTTGGGTGGGGCTGTTAGTGTTCTTAGAACTATAGAAGAACCTGCAAGGGTTTTTACTCAATCAATTAAAAATGCATCGACACAAGAAGCGCAGGATGCATTAGAAATTTTCCACAAGCAAGTTGATGAACATCTTATTGAAATTGACCCAGCAGCTGCTGAAAGGTTGAAGCAGCAGGCGCAAGTTGAGGTAAATGCCCGAAATACAAATACGGCAGATGAACATGTCACTTCTACGAAAAAAACTGACCTGCAAAACAATGAATTAGATGATTTTAAAAGTCAACACAAAGAAGATTTTGAATTGCACGAAAAACTGGACGATCAAATATCAAACCCTAATAAAACTGATAGTCCAAAAGAAATTGTTGATGATAAAAAGTTTGCGACTTACGTTTTAGCCAGTATGATTGTTAATTATGGAGATTCAAACAATCTTCACCCGGCGGTAATTTTACCTGCACTACAAAATTTAGCTAAAAAGCCGGGTGCTAATGTCAAAGGGTTTTCATACAGGCTGGAAGGAAAAGACAAAGCTAAATTTTTCTTACATGGTAGTCTTTTTTCAATACATCCAGGAGATGGAATTTACGATTATTCTATGGGCTTAGGTGAGTTAGCTGATATTGACAAATTAGATGGCATTGATGCAGATATAAGTAAAATAGATTTTAAAGAGTTAGATGTTTTGGATAAAACTTCCATGGCGATTAACAATGCTGACTACAGCAAGATGATTCGCGTCCAGGGGTTAGTTTTTGAACGAAGGGTTACAAAGGCTGTTAAAACCGGAGAAGTTGCCCCTTTTAGTAATTGGATTGAAGATGGTTATGAACATTACACTCAACTGCATTTAAAAAGCCTGAATAGTGATAAGAGAATAATAGGAGATGATGTATTCATAAAAGCTGTAAGCTCAAATGGAGTAAGTTACAAAAAGGCAATTTATCATGATTCAAAGTTGAAAGAAGGATCACCGTGGACAGAAAATCAAAAATCAGAATTGATTAAAATATTTGAAACAACGGATAAACCATATGTGGAGTTTGAAGTACGGTCTTCGAATACAAAACTTAATACAAATGGTTTACTCAGCACAGGTGAAAAAGTAAGGATATACAGAGAAGATGTATATAAAACTATTAGTGACGAAAATTTACAAATTGACAGAACCTATAAGATTTTTTAAGTCTAGGAATTATGAATAATTTAAAATTCGAAAACTTTTCAAATGCTCTCGGAGAGTTTCAGCTTTCTATGAAATCTGACTACTTTGAATTTTCAAAGAGGATAGATTCTATCAGATATATTTTTGGAGGAAGTTTTAAAATAGATAGGAATAAACTTATTTGTAATCAATTCAATGCAGGAATATGCTTCGAAGAACTTGAAGATTTTATAATACCAACCTTAGTTGAAGCTCAGGTTTTAGGAAAGTCTGCTATTGCAAAAGAACAGTGGACTGTAAAAATTTCGAAAAATCATCTGTTGGGTAAATCAAAGTTCGATCTTGCAGTATATGATGAAATCGAATATGATAAGTCAAAAATCAGTGAATTTCAAAGTAAAATAGAAGAGGCTTTTGAGGGTAAAGTACAGTTGTTTTTCTCTGAATGGACTAGTATCAGAGAATTGCAGGACCCATTTCAAAAGCTGAATATCAATGAATGTACCAATGTACTTGGCGATGCTGGAATTTTTAAGAAATTATATGTTCTTAGAAAGTATAATCGCGAGAGATACGATATTTTTTTCGATTTTCTAATCAACAATTTTCTGGAAGCGAGTAAGAATGATCCATATGAAGTTCTCTTCAAGAGATATAATCATGCTGTCAATTTATTAGGGAAAAAGCTAGAAAGTACTTTCAATTGAATTAATAAAACTAGGTAATGCAGCAGATAAAAACAATCATAGACCAGGCTACCAAACTCCATGTGGCAAATATCAACAATACGGAAAACTATTCAATCGAAGAAGTATATAATACAAACCTGCAGATAGAAGATCATAAACTGCATCGTATTATTCAAAAATATGAATTGAACTTTCAGGAGCAGGTGATTCTGTTGTTGACCCTGGCACCATATTTTAACCCTCAATCACTGGATATATTACTGGCTAAAAATCCCAATTTCGATACTATTTGTACCGAGTTTGGTGGAGTAACCAAATCACCCCATCGAGGTGTACTTCCTACAGGAGAAACAGCTGTTTTTCTGCTGGCAGCCAGAGATGTCAATCTGCGGAAAGAAGTTGCCAAACTTTTATTACCAGATTCAAAATTGAGTAGAAACTTATTAGTGTTTCTCGAAACTGTGGATTCACAATTACCACCATTGAGTGGCAGGCTTCTGATTAGTGAAGAATTACAACAGGAATTAATGTATGGACAAGTTTTACTCCCCAAGCTCTCACAGAATTTTCCTGCAGAGTTGCTCGAAACCAACCTCGATTGGAAAGACCTCATCATCTCAAAAAACACCGAAGAACAGCTCAGAGACCTCAAAAACTGGCTGCTTTACCAAAAACAACTCTCAGAACACCCAACGCTCGGTAAAAGAACCAAGCAAGGTTTCAGAACTTTGTTTCATGGCCCTCCGGGAACAGGAAAAACCCTGACAGCCACACTGCTGGGCAAGTATGCTGATCAACCTGTTTTTCGAATAGACCTTTCTCTGATGGTTTCGAAGTACATAGGCGAGACCGAGAAAAACCTGGCCGGGATCTTTAAAAGAGCGGAGCATAAAGACTGGATTCTCTTCTTCGATGAGGCAGATGCCCTGTTCGGTAGAAGAACAGATAATGAAACGGCCAACGATCGTTTTGCCAATCAGGAAGTAGCCTACCTGCTCCAACGGATCGAAAACTACAATGGCATGGTGATTCTGGCGTCAAACCTGAAAAACCACCTTGATAAGGCTTTTATGAGACGTTTTCAGTCAGTAGTACATTTTCCAAAACCAGATAAAACAGAAAGAAAACTGATCTGGAACAAAACTTTACCTGCTGATTTACCGCTCGATCCGACTGCCAATATGGAGATACTGTGCGATCGATATGAGGTCACTGCTGCTCAGATTAGTAACATTGTTCAGGCCTGCTACATAGA
Organism: Bacteroidota bacterium; assembly: GCA_038525605.1. GTDB lineage: Bacteria > Bacteroidota > Bacteroidia > Cytophagales > Cyclobacteriaceae > JANSWY01. The sequence goes on along the minus strand of JBCBHL010000357.1, from coordinate 3,514 downwards.
TGCAATTGCTGCCAAAGCGACCATGATCGAAAAATCGACTTTGAAGAAAAACCTGAGGAATGAACTCAGAAAAGAAGATTTACTATTTGAAGATTATTTATGATCTCATTGCCATGAAAAGCATGTAGAGGCAGCAATGTATCATCAAAAATGAATCATCTCAATACTTTTAGATTGAATAACCAAATTGAAAATAAGTAATTACAAATTAGCTAATTTATTATTAGTTGTTGCAAAATTGAAATATGTAAAAAAAGCATTTTTTTAGTTGAAACAACTTTGAAATGTCTAAATCAATAGTTTTTTTAGTCCCCACAGATTTGAAATGTCTAAATCAACAGTTTTTTTAGTTCCTGTAGATTTGAAATACCTAAATCAACATTTTTTTTAGTCCTCTCAGATTTGAAATGCTTAAATCAACAGTTTTTTTAGTCCCCAGAGATTTGAAATGTCTAAATCGACAGTTTTTTTAGTCCCCAGAGATTTGAAATGCCTAAATCGACGGTTTTTTTAATCCCCGCGGATTTGATATATCTAAATCAACAGTTTCTTTGGTTCTAACAGATCTTAAGCTAATGTCCAAACATCTACGATAGTCCTAATGAGCGGAAGTTGGCAAGTAAAGTGTTTCCATCAAGAAATTAATCTGCACAGTCACTATTTTACCAGTTTTTATACAGCCTTAAAGCAATAATTAAACAGTCGGTTCTATCAATCATTCATTATACCAAAAGATATTTCATCTTTCGATTCTAATAAACCATAACAACCTATTCGAAAATAAATCGTATTTTTGTCTACGTGAAAAGAGTACTCGTCATATCGCTTAGTCTTCTGCTGTTGTTTAGCAATATGAGCTTTACAATGGTGACACACTATTGCATGGGTATGAAACTGAAGTCGAAAATAGCAGTAGGCCATGACAAGCTTGGTTGCGGAATGGACATGGATCATGAAGACCATGAAGGAGCCGATTCCGAAAACCACTGCTGCGATAATGAATACCTACCGATTGAGGTTACCGACGATTACCAATCCAATGCTAACCAATTTGCTTTGGATGTACCGGTTGCTGCAGTCATGCTCTTTACCTATTCCCATTTCGAGCCTGTAGTGCCCGAAAAACCACTGATTCCGGTCGATATTTCGCCACCCCCGCAGCATCAGAGTCGGCAGGTACTCTATCAAACATTCCTCATATAGTTCATATCATTAATTGCTGAATCATACCGGTTCAGGACTGATCAATCGATGATCAGCTAATTGTCATATTCATTTAATGAACACCTAAAAATCTATTAAGCTTCATTTTTGATTACTCTATCAATGAATTGCTCAGAAGACCTCATAAGTAAATGATCGCTTGAGACTTCCTGAAAAATTAAGTCAATAGTACAGCTTGTAGCTTTTGTGGTGAATACTACTATCACATATGTTTCATAAAATCATTCGTTACTTCCTGGAAAACAGATTGGTAACGTTCCTTTTGATCATTCTCATGATTATCGGAGGGTTGATTACATCGCCGTTTTCGAACAGCTGGCGTCTGGGCTTTCTTCCCGCCGATCCTGTTTCTGTAGATGCGATTCCCAATATTGGCGAAAATCAGCAGATTGTATTTACGGAATGGAAAGGCAGAACACCTCAGGACATAGAAGATCAAATTACCTATCCACTTACTTCTGCGCTTCTTGGAATTCCGGGTGTTAAATCCATCAGAAGTTCATCCGTATTTGGGTTTTCAAGTGTCTACATCATTTTCGATGAGGAAATTGAGTTTTACTGGTCTCGCTCAAGAATACTCGAAAAACTAAACGCGATACCCCAAGGCTTCCTTCCGGACGATGTACAACCCACTCTCGGACCTGATGCTACTGCCCTGGGACAGGTATTTTGGTATACACTGGAAGGAAGGACAGAAAAAGGTGAGGTAACCGGAGGCTGGGATTTGCAGGAGTTGAGGACTATCCAGGATTACTACGTCAAGTATGGATTAAATGCTGTGGAAGGAGTATCCGAAGTGGCTTCAATTGGCGGATACGTGCAGGAGTACCACATAGATGTAATTCCTGAAGCGCTAAAAGCCTTTCAGGTGGATTTGCAGGATGTGGTCGGGGCAGTCAGGAAGTCCAACAAAGACGTTGGAGCCAAGACTGTTGAAATTAACCGGGCGGAGTATCTCATCAGAGGAATTGGCAGTGTGGAGTCAAAAGCAGACATCGAAAGCGCTGTAGTGGCCAACAACGATAATGTTCCGGTGCTGGTAAGAGACGTTGCAGTGGTTTCACTGGGACCTGCCACAAGACGAGGGGTTTTGGATAAAGGTGGAGCTGAGGTAGTCGGAGGTGTGGTGGTCGCCAGATATGGCGCTAACCCAATGGAAGTAATTAATCAGGTAAAGAATAAAATAGCGGAAATTAGTCCGGGATTGCCTAAGAAAGTACTGGCAGATGGCACTACCAGTCAATTGACTATAGTTCCCTTCTACGATAGAAGTAACCTGATTAAGGAAACTATCGGAACATTACAGGAGGCACTGTCCCTTGAACTGCTAATCACAATCTTAGTAGTAATCATCCTGGTGCTAAACCTGCGAGCTTCGGTACTGATTGCCGGGATGCTGCCAATAGCCATATTGATCGTTTTTGTGGCCATGCGCTACCTCCAAATTGAAGCCAACATTGTGGCATTGTCGGGAATTGCTATAGCCATAGGAACCATGATCGACCTGGGCATTATCCTCACTGAAAACATCATGAAGCACTATAAAGAGCATGCTTCGGACAAATCTTTATCGGCGCTCATTTTTGATGCGACTGCAGAGGTCAGCAATGCGATACTAACAGCAGTCGCAACGACCATTATTAGTTTTGTGCCGGTTTTTACTTTGCAGGCTGCAGAAGGAAAGCTTTTTAGTCCGCTCGCTTACACGAAAACATTTGCACTGCTTGCGGCATTGTTGGTGACACTATTAGTATTGCCGGCCGCTGCTCATTGGTTGTTTGGAATAGATAAACTTAAACCCCGGGTAAAGCAATTCTTAAATGCTTTGCTGGTACTAATCGGATTGGTGACTGCCCTGCGGATAAATATATGGCCGGGAGTACTGCTAATAGTGCTGGGAATTGTCTGGCTATTGCCTCAGCAAATTCAGCAAAATAAGTATTTGAAACACCTACCGGTAATGACATCCGTCGTGTTGGTTGTAGGGATTCTGACGAGTTTCTGGATGCCTTTGGGAGTGGAGAAATCATTTGTGAGCAATTACGTTTTCATTGCACTCATATTGCTATTGATCATAGGCTTTTTCTTTTTGCTGGAAAGATTTTATGCCAGGATCTTAGCATGGTGTCTGGCCAACCGAGCTTTGTTTTTAACCATTCCCGTTGTATTGATATTGCTATCGGCTAATATCTGGCTCGGTTTTCAATCTGTATTTGGGTGGATATCTACTCCAATTCAACACGCCCCAGTTTGCCCACCATCTGCTCTACTTCAGGTATATTACTGATCA
>JBCBHL010000356.1:0-7558 GCA_038525605.1 Bacteroidota bacterium | reverse complement strand
AACCTGAATCAATTTTTATTCTTAAAAACAAAAAATAGATACAGGTTAATGTCCAATAAATCATTTTCCAATAAAGTTAGTAATCGTGCTAGCCACTTCCTCTCGATATGAGATGAGGCTATTACTTTCTTGTTTAATTCTATTTCCATAAGTGTATCCATAGCTAAAGTGATTAAAGTCGTTCTTGACTATTCTTATATTGTCAAGTTTTTTAAGTTTCGACGAAATAAAAAAAATATTTAACCAAACTATAAATTCAATTAATGAATAACTCCATTCAATGCATGAAGTAAAATCAAACACCCCTTGCTACTCAATTCATTAACTAATCTATCGGACTTAAAAAATAAACTGCGAATTTTCGTATGTATTATCATCTAACATTATTGCCACACTTTCCCTACCTGATTCCTGAATACCATTCATTCTATGAATATTCCACTTTGTAGAGCTTCAGCGTAACATGGACGCAACAACGGTATTCGCGTTCTTCAGTTATCAATCATTTCTAAGATGTCATTTAGATGAGTTCTACTTCCGTTAACTTCTCTAAATGAGTCATAGTATTTGTCTGATACTAATTGAAATCTATCCGATTGTTTTGCCTCTGACCACCCTGATTTGATGGCTTCAAACGCATCCAAATTTGCTGTGTGTAGATTTAAAAATAGATTTGAAACTATCTCTCTTTCTTCTGAAGAAAGTGCCTTGTTTAACAACACTGGACCTAAAGGTATTTCATCTGAAGTCCATAGTAATTTAACCTTGTTTTCAAATGTGGAGTCTGTTGTTATTTGTTTAAAATACTCATTGCTACCGATGGCACAAAAATCCGTTTCACCGTTTACTAACTTTTCAAAAGTAGCGGTATGATTTCCTCCGTACTGAACTTCTTTGAACATTGATTCAGGAGAGGTAAGGCCAATGGAACTTAGAAAAAGTCTTGGAACAAGATTGCCCGATGTTGAACCCTCCTTTACAAACATCATAGTTGACGTTTCTGCCATGCCCTTTATTTCTGAAAGATCATTCATACTGTAATTGTTAGTCAGAAATACCGTCTTGTAATTATCAACAGCATCTTCCTTTACGTGCATATTCACCATAGGCAGCATATGTTCATTATCTGATGCAAGAATTAAATATCCCAGCGTATTGATTAATGCAATATCCACCTCATTTGCTTTTATCCCAGCAATAAAGGATTCAACATCCGGATAGCTGGTTGTGATCACACTGCGTTGCAACAGGTCTTCCAATTCCTGTGATAACAATTTTAGATTTCCCACCCTGTCATTCGTAGCATATGTATAGGTGGCAAGTCTAATGGGCTTCTTGTTCGGACTACATTCAAAAAACAATAAACTTATCAAAACAAACAAGGTTGTCAAATATAGTGTTGCCTTCATCGAGTTTTTTTAATGATTAATAAAGTCAACTAAATGTTGCGTTTGCTTCTGAAAGGAAGCGTTCGCAATATACAAATTGTAAACTGTAGTGATTGATTAATCCAATCAACGGTCCCTGGTTTTCAAAATCAGGGTAATCTCCTTTCAAAACAATAAAATGGAATTCCCTATTGTAATAATTAGCAATGCTCACGAAGATGCCATCGGTAGTTTTAGTTCTACAATCACGCCATCGTTAACTGATAATAATTCAAAGGATGCCTGATCATCATAGGTACTTTTAAGCCTCGATATGGTGTTCGAAAGTCCAATCCCAAAACTGTTTTGTTCCGTATTTGAAATGTTAGGTCCCTGATTATACACCCACAACTTCAAAAAATTCCCCTCACAGTCCATCCCTATTTCAATCAAATTTGCTGACTCTTTTTTCGAAATACCATGTTTAATGGCGTTCTCAACGATCGGCTGCAGAATAAAACCTGGCACAAGAATCTGCAAGCAATCTTCATTCTTATGAATTTCAATCTTTAACTCCTGATTTCTGAATTTTTCAATTTCAAGATACTGGTTAATGTAAAACAGTTCTTTTTCCAAAGGAACTAGTTTGTGTTTTGTGTCCTCCAGAATTGAACGTAAAAACTCGCCTAACTTGATTAACATGCCAATAGCATCTTTGTGCTTATTTTGTTCGATGGTGCCTATTACATTATTAATCGTATTGAACAAGAAGTGAGGAGATAACTGGGCTTTGAGAGTATTGAGCTCACTCAATAGAAGTTGTTTTTCTAAAGCGACAGATTCTTGTCTTTTATGTTCTAGTTCCCTGTAATACTGTTGGGCATGTGCTATGCCAATGATAGCCATGTAGATAAAGAAATGCCAATGAAACAGATTAAGAAAAAAAATCTTGAAGTAGACAAGAAAATTTTTCCAATAAAAAGGCTCGTCACTAACCAGATTCCAAACTCCGGAATAAACGGATAGATAAAGCAGAACGATTATTGTCGCAAATAACAGATGTATCAATATCCCTGCATAATACGTTTGTTTGTCAATGCGAAAACGCTTTCCTAATTTAAATATGGCGATACTGAGCAAACCCCATACCGACCATACAATCAGTTGTACTAAAAATAGTTTCAGCCAACTGTCTGAGCCACCTGCATCTCTGGTTTTTAAAAATAAAAATGTACTTGTAAACAAGGCTGCCACGACCCAAATAGAGGAAGAAACAACCTTGTTCAGTGTAGTTCGTTTCTGAAAAGACATCAAAGAAAGATACAAAATAACGAGCTATTTTGATACTTCTAACTTGAATGGAACATGTTCCCTCACTCTGGAATGATGACTAAAGTCATCTTCGACTGAGTAGGCAAGTATCAGCCAGTAAGGTTCCTTAAAACGATGTTCGAAATCAAATGGATCTTCAGATCTCAGAGGTATTGTGAACGTCACTTTCGTGATGCCGTCTTTTTCGATTCCATTGAGCCTCCGAACAGTATTGGCTCCACCTAAAACACTGTCTTTTTGTGGGTTCCCAACTCCTTTTACATATAAATCTGTAGAAGATGCTATTCCATTGATTATGTTAAACAACAGTAAATCACTATTGACAATACTATTTTTGTCATTAAAGCCTACTCCTATCCACCCGTTGGTCTTTGCCTCGAGTGTACACGCCAAACTGTCCCTCTGAATGGTATAAGTAAACGAAATACCGCCAACTGCTGTGGTGTTTTGCGCTTCTATATGGCTACCAGTAACAACTAATAGCAACATAATCATCCCAAACTTTAGCTGTCTCATTTTTAAATACCATTTATTTCTGTTGCGATTCCAATAATCTCCCACTTACTATCACTTGACTTTCCCAAGGATATTTGATACAGAAAATCATACTCTGAACTTACAGCGTTGAGTACAACTACAGCAAGTTTTTTACTTAAAAACTCTGCATGCTTAAAGGTTATTTCTCTGGGCTTACCACCAAGTTTCTTTTCTTCTACCATTGTTATATATTGTTTGGTAGTCAGTATGTTGAAATCACCTCCCATAAGCACATATTGGATTGAGTTAGGTTCTAATACCTTTTCTAATAAAGCAGCATCCTGAATGTCTGCACCTCTCACAAATTGTGTGGCAACTTCTTTGATTTCATCCTTTGATTCTTGTGCGTAGGAAGTCGCAAACAGTAATGTACATACCAGAATCATCATACACGTTTTCTTGAGTTTCATATCGTTTTGTTTTAAATAATTTAAGCCAAACTAAGTACTGATTGAAGAAATAAAAACCGCTATGTGGCGAGATCAGAAAACAATGTTGTCAAATCGGAAAAGGGTGTTGCGAAGAAAAATAAGACGCTATCAGCTGGCACCCATAGAACTATTGAGTTTAGACTTTCTATTGTTAGAAACCTTTATCTTTTGCCCGTTCTTTAATACAGCGTTACTAATGTGTTTATCAACATTTTCTATTGCTTCAATCTGATTCAAATTGACGATGTAGGAACGATGAGTTCTAAAAAAAGAGCCGGGGTCTAAAGTCTGTTCTAACTTATCCATCGATTCTCTCACGACAAATGTTTTTGCCGCTGTGAAAACATTGACATATTGATTTGCTGCCTCTATGTATAATACCTCATTCACATCAATGAAAACGGTGTTTTTCAGAGATTTTACGGCTATTCTTTTAATGTATGTAGGTTCAGGACTTGAGGTAAGATGCTCAGAAAGGAACCGATGGTAATTCTTTGCATTTTCTGCTAACTGATCTCTTTGAATCATTGCGATGGCACGATGGACAGCTTGTTTTATGCGTTCTTTAGAATAGGGTTTCAGGATGTAATCAATGGCATGTTGTTCAAATGCCTCTATTGCATAATGACTGTAAGCGGTGACAAAAATGAAGTATGGAAAAACATCTTTTACTTTTCTCAGGACCTCTATCCCACTCATTTCGGGCATTTCTATATCAATGAGCACGATATCAGGTTTGTTATTAGTAATGCTTTTTAGCGCTTCTTTCCCATTGCTACAACGATCAATAATTTCCAATTCACCAAAATCCTTCAGGTGAAATGAGAGCCTGTTTAGAGCCTCCTGTTCATCATCAACTATTAGTGTCTTATATATCATTGTTTATTTAATGCCAACATTCAAAATTCGCACATTCTATTTTTACTTGCTTACCAATTTTAATAACTAACAGTAAAGTAATCAACCGAAAGAAAGATTCAATATTGAATATAGTAGATATTTAAGAGAAATGTTTGAGCACAAAACGCTAAAAAGTAGAAGCATACAGCACTGGAGTTTTCTGATAATCAAATACTTCATTGCCATGAACCAGATCAATTTGTTTGTTGCTTGTCTCGGTAAACTAAGATTATTCTTTCATTAAAATACAAATGAAGATTGTCATTGACAGGAGTATCTTTTAAGTACTGACCATCTTTATCAGACATTATCAATCTTCATATCCTTTAAAGAAATCTAATGCCTTTTCAAGTTCTGATTTTATCGGACTCTGCTTAGTAGCAATCCAATTTTTGATCGGTTCATAGTTCTCTTGACTGCCTATTGAGTCATAGGACTTTAGCCATTCTGTAATTAACAAATCACATTGTTCGCCATTCGCTATTTTTTTATAAACTTTCATCATCTGATAAATAGGGAAAACTGCCAAATCATCGCTGAATTCAGCTAAAAATAGCTTTTCTATTTGTTGATCAAATGCTTGTTCGTTTATCAGATTATGCTCAAACAAATTGGTGTATGTGTAACCTACAGTTGGTTTGATTTTAATCGATTTTTTAAAGCAAGATGAAGCCTCTTCTATTTTACCCATCGAAGAGTAGGTTACTCCAAGGTTATTGAGCGTAATATCGTCTTTTGGATTTAAATCTATCGCTTTCTTGTAGTATTTAATTGATTTTTCATTTTCACCAATTTCTCCATAGGCATTTCCGAGGTTTCTAAAAGCCATTTCAAACTGACTATCTAATTCTGTTGCCTTTAGGAAAGCTTTTATTGACTTGTTAAAATCTTTGTTCTTATAGTCCCATAGTCCAATGAAAAACCAGTCATGAGCAGATCTGTCAAAGGAGATGACATTACTGGCCTTAGAAGCAAATACCTCTATTATATTCCAATCCTCGTTACTGTATGAGTAGAGTCCTTTTGGACCTAATACAAACAAAGATTCCTGGTATTTATATTGCTGATCAAGTTTCTGAAGAAGTTGATTGGCATTAGATTGTGTTTCTTTTAACTTATTCCAAATTTCATCAGGTTTTTTAAAAAACCAAATAAACAATGAGAAACCAGCACTTAATATCAAAAACACCAGGCTCATAACCCAAATCATGCTATTTTGGGAAGTTTTGTAATATTCACTTTGTGCTTTGTTTTGTTCTTTTAACTCCTCTATTCTTGTCTTAAGAGTGGCTACTTCGACATTTAGTATCTGGGTTTCTTTTTTTAATTCTTCGACTTCTTTAAAAACAGTAGAAGAATTTGTATCAAAAGAACTTTGTGCCTTCAATTGGGTAAAGCTAATACCGATAAATAAAAGTAAGAATATATATTTATCCATTTTATATTTGCTATTTCATGAATTAAATCCAGCAGTTAACCAAAATGAAAATATCTTAAACCAGTCAGGAGATTTCTACGATTTAAGTAATCAATTCAATGATCAGCTTTTGGGTAGTAAAATGTTAAAGTATCTATTCTTAGATTATTGAAAACTCCTTTTGGGAAACCGACTCCTTAATTGATAGTAACTCGTTCCGAAACAATAAATGCATATCACTTGTATGGGGAGTAAAGATTTTTGTAATGAGTGTTTAGATTTTTAAAGAGAACAAACTTGTAGTTCCCTATACAAAAAACACAATCAAAATATCTAAGAATTTTGTTCGCCGGAGTAATTACAATCAGCCATCTATAGTTTAAATTTCAACAAAACAATACACTACAGTTATTAATCGATCTATCTTACTTCTAAGGCAATATAACATTAAATCAACGCAATACTTTTCTAAATCGCAATACCCAAAAGTGGGTATTTTTGGAGTAAATGATAAAAATTGGAAGCACCTGCTGACGAGATTATGCTGCAAGTAGTGTTAGGAGAATTTGATTTAATAGTCATAAAGAAATTAGGTTATAATTTAATCAGACTTAGACCATAACCCTTTAATTCTCCTTCCATCCGATTGTTGAACAATAGTGCTGCAACAATTTTCCTAATTGGAAATACAATAGCAGCACATTCTAAGCTAAGATTGTAAACAATGTCATTTTGTAGTATGCTGAACCTCTCTTTAGTCCTATCTAATCTACCTGATTATGTGCGCTTTTGCAAAACCAAGATAGCTTATGGTGTTTTCGTTTGTTACATTCTTTACTTTTTAATGATTCGCCCTGCACTTGTTAATTGTTCATCAGATTTGAGCATTAAAAGGTAAATTCCGGAAGATAAACCTGATAAATCGAATGATTTGGCATTTAGGTCATTGAAGTCAAGAATTACTTTACCTTCCAGGGATGTCACCAAGAGCTGTTGGAAGTTCTTTAAACTATAACCTTCAATGATCAATTGATCAGCAACAGGGTTAGGGTAAATGCTTAGCTTCAAACTTTCAAACACGCTGAGAGGCACTCCTTCATCCAGATCATTTACAGAGATTGTCAACATAAGATCAGTAGCATTGTTTGAGTCGTCCGTAGCAGTGATGACAACTGAATAACTACTTTGTGTTTCAAAATCCGGTGAAGTGATGAAGGTCATTTCTCCTGAGGATGCTCCCAGGTTGAAGCTATTTGCATCGCTACCTCCCAAAGAATAAGTAATGGTACCCGCATCGGTTGCAGTCGCTGTATAGATGATTTCAGAGGTCGGTATATTCTCATCTACCGAAATATCAGTGGCCGAGGTAAATACAGGTGCTCCTTCATCAAGATCATTGACGGTGATTGTCAGTAGCAGGTCTGTAGAATTGTTTGAGTTGTCCGTAGCAGTGATGGTCACTGAATAGCTGCTCTGTGTTTCAAAATCCGGTGAAGTGATGAAGGTCATTTCTCCTGAGGATGCTCCCAGGTTGAAACTACTTGCATCATTACCTCCCAAAGAATAGGTGATAG
>JBCBHL010000355.1:0-7575 GCA_038525605.1 Bacteroidota bacterium | reverse complement strand
AGGCGGAGATGGTACTGAAGAAGAAAACCAAAGCTTTCAGGGACCGAGATGGGAGCGTTATCATCAGACTAAACTGGCAAACGCAGCATTTACCTACGGTTTGAAAAAGCGATTTGATGAAGCAAATATTTCCAACGTCATTCCTTTGCTTGCTCACCCCGGACTGGCGGCTACTAATTTACAGATAACAACTGCTTCCGAGGGAGGAATGGACGCTCAGTCAGAATTCATGAATCAAGCACAGTCTGCGGAAGATGGAGCCACTGGAATTATTAGGGCAGCACTGGACCCGGAAGCACAATCCGGCAACTTCTACGGACCCACTGCAGGTTGGTCAGGTTACCCGGATTTACTGGAACCTGAAGAGTTATTGACTAACGATGCAAACACCAATCTGAACTGGGAAGGCTGTGAACAGTCAGTAGGAGCCTTTCAGCTCATTTAAGTAGCATCACAAGAATTTTTTGGAACACAATTTATATCCGGAGAGAGGTTTTCATAATTGGTGAAGACAGCTTTCCGGACTTTCTTTATTATCTTGAGCCGAATGATCGTGCTCAGATATACATTGATTATGCTCCTACTGTTGAGTGCTTGTCCAACCGATCCGGGAGGTCAAAGGTCCGGGGAGGCGAATCAGTCTGATGAATCTGCTGTGGCAAGTGAAATTCCTGCTTCAGGGGAATATGTCTATGATGTAGCATTCGCTGAATATCAGGGTGCTTCGATGGGTAAAACCGTGAAGGTAATCATCGACGGACATAAAGTTCAGGTGATTTTCGATGGAAATGAAGTTGATAATGGGCAATTGATGAAGCATAAAACGGGAGTCTGGATCATTGCTATTAATGAAAGTGACAAAGAACTTGATGAAGTAGGAGGATGTACAGACGGCCCCTCAATCATCGATTTTGCAAATAAAAAATATTGGATGTGTTGAAGTTCGGGCATTGTGATCAATGTTTAATCAGATACATTAGACAACTTTATTAAATTGGCTATTTGAGATTATGACGTTTGGTCTTGTATTGAGAAATTTTTGATGTTGTAGCGGACAGTTTTTGTGATTTCAGATAAGTATGAATTAAACTATTATATTGACCAATACTCTAAAGCAATAAATGCCTACTAAAGCGATCGTGATAGTCTTTTAAAATTAAATGAAAACCGGACAAATTACATGTGAGCTTTACCAGATTGAACTATTGACTTTTTGATGTTGATTGAATTTGAAAAACGATAAAATCAATTCGTTCTGAAAACAATAATCGATTTAGGTAAAACCAAACTTCACAAATTGTCTGCTACCAACTGAATGAAATATGAAAAAGGAAACAGTCCATCTTGAAAATTGTGATTTATGTGTCATAGGCATGGGTGTATCGGGATTGAATGCACTCAGCAGTTCGTCGGAATACTTGTCAAAAAGTGATAGAATCATCATCGTCGATAAGCAGAAACCCAATCAGGCCATCGGAGGCATGTGGAACAATGTTTATCAGTTTGTAAGGCTCCATCAACCTCACCCATTATTTACCGTTGGCGACAAAAAATGGCGCTTGAAAAAAAATGCCAGCCACCTGGCCAGCAAACCGGAAATACTGAATCACTTCAACAGCTGCTATCAACAGTTGAAAAATAAGTTTTCCATCACTGAAATGTTTGGATACGAATATCTGGAACATGAAGAAGTGAAAGAAGGAGCAGACTATGTTGTACATGTTAAATTTAAGAGTGCAGCAAGCGAACTACCGGATCTTATCGTGAAGGCAAAGAGGTGCATCAAATCTTTTGGCTTTAATGTGAGACCTAACACGCCGATGCAATTCAGTACTGACAAAGTGTACTCCCTTTCGCCCGAAAGTGAAGCCATGCACAACGGAACTGTCGCCAATGACAACAAACCTGTGTTCATTATTGGAGGTGGAAAGACCAGTATGGATGCCGCCAATTATATATTGTCGCAGAATCCGGATCGGAAGATCACCTTCATCGTTGGGAAGGGTAGTTTTTTTCTCAACAGAGACACCTTTTTTCCTGCGGGAATCAGGAAAAACTGGCATGGAGTTACTATTACCGAATGCTTAAAAGACATCGCCTATCGATACGACGAAAACAACTTAAAACAAACTACTGAGGACATCAAAAGCAAGTACGCCCTGTCTCCGTTTCCGGAAGCGAGACAGACTTTGATAGGAGTGCTTTCGCCGGATGAGGCAGCCCGCGTTGAAGGTGCTATGCAAGAGACGATATACGACTATTTGGTTGATGCAAAAGAAGAAGGGGATGAAGTGGTGTTGCATTTCAAAAGTGGCCTACAGGAAAAAATCAGTCAGGGAAGTTGGCTGATTAATTGTTCCGGGCATTTATTTTTAGAAAAGAAGGAGCGCACTGATCCCATTCTATCAGAAAAAGGAAAAGTATTATCGATTCAGGCAACCGCATCAGCCTTTGTCTTCACTTCTTTCGCAGGCTACTTTCTGCCACATTTGTGGTTCAGAAATCAGTTTCAAAAAGTACCCTTGCTACAGTTTAATCACCAGGAGCTGGTCAAAAAAGACAAGGAATCTTATCTCTATGCCTTTGCAGCGCAGGTGATTCATAATCAGATCCGGTGTGTAGAAGCATTACCACTGAGTGTGATTAACAAATGTGGTTTAAATTTTGACAAGTGGTTTCCGCTTCACAGACAATTACCCGTTGTGCTCAATCTTTTGACGAAAAAGAAGAGACACCTTCGGAAAACTCAGGAAACAATTCAGAAGGTTTGTGACAGATATGGTGTGGAAGTTGGAGTAATCGGTCAGAGCTGATTAGATACAATTCTATCAAGAGTTATTCTTCGAGGGTTGTTACGACAGAAATATTCTCTGAAGATCAACGTTAGAGGTTAATGCTTCACGAGAACTAATTGATATTGAAAAGGCATCCTTTTTTGCTGTAACCTACACTTAAAAATGGTCAATTAAAAAACTTATTGTTGAAGTTTTTGCAATTCTGAAGCATGGCCTTGATAAAAATGCGTTAAGAAAATCAGTCAATGAAATGGTTAAAAAACTTAAGGTGTTTGACGAAGGAGTTTCCTAAGTTTTCAGTGTAGTTGACTGATTTTTAGTGATTTTTATCACAGCCTTGATTTCTTTGCTTACTTTCTGTATCAAGACAGAAAGTAAGAGAAAGTTTAGCTCAGAAAGGATAATCGTTAAACATGAGCATTCTAGTTAGTTATACTATAGGATAACATCAGATTTATGACTAGCAAAAAAACGTTGATACTAACTTTCATCTTTTCTTTATGCCTCAGCTTTTCCTGTAATTCTAATGAAGGGTCCGATCAAAATCTACCCTCTAATTCGCTTAATAAAATAATGCCATTGGGGGCCTCAAGAGTAGAAGGTGACCGTCCGGAATTTGAAAGTTACAGATATGAATTGTGGCAGCTGCTGCTAGCTGATGACTGGGATTTTGACTACATCGGCACCATGAAAGACCAGGCAACATATCCGAGTTATCAGGGTTTGTCATTCGATCCCGATCATGAAGGCAGAGGTGGCTGGACGTCCGAAGATATTCTCGATAACATTAGCGATTGGCTGGCTGTGTCTGATGATCCTGATATAGTCCTCTTTAGCTCGCCAGGTGGCAATGACATTCTCAACGGGGATGTATCTGTATCTGAAGTGATGGAAAATGTAAGTGGGATAATTGGAATTCTTCGAGATGAAAACCCCAACGTTACCATTGTCATTGAATTACTTGCTCCCGGCAGAAAAGACTTTATGACGAAAGAATTTAACGAAGCTTTTGATAGTGTAAGAGCAGAGACTGTATTGCTTGCGGTAGAAGAAAGCACAGAAGCATCAAAAATTATTACGGTCGACATGCTCGATCAATTCCATGATGACCTCCTTGCCGATGAAGTACACTACAATACTGCGGGTGCAAAATTTATTGCCAACAGATATTACAATGTGCTGCAATTAGTTCTCAGGAAGTAGAGGCCATGCTCGGGCAGACAAATTGCAAATGCTATTTCTATGTGGTAGTTTTAAAAGTCCGGTAGATTGTCAAGCGGATCTCTCGCCGGAGAATGACCGAGTAACTAACAACTGATCATGACCGAGAAGAGCTTTTATTTCAGTAAGAAAAAACATATCCCCAAAGTATTAATTGCCAATGCCATTTTTCTGGCTTGTCTGAGTGTGGTGATCTTCGCACTATCGGCAGGCTCCCTTCACAGAATTGGGATTTTGATTCTGGTAGGAATCATTGGGATATTGGCCGCACTTTACGTGATTGCTTCTATTCCGGTACTCTTTTCCAAAGCAGCGAAGGAGATAACACTCAATAGCGAGGGAGTTCTTTCTTCCGGAAATCACGGTAAAGACATTGGCCTTGTGCCCTGGAAGCATATTACACACATCTCTAAAAATACCATTAGCGGAAAGAGCTACATCTGTGTGTACGTCGATGATATCAGTCCGTTTCTGATAAACGCGAAAAACAAAGAAAGCCGAAACGCTCTCAAAAACAATCAGATCGCACTCATGATTGATAATGAAGACGTGGCGGAACCAATGAAGGAAATCTTATCAGCCTGCGAGGAATTCTTCGAAGAGTACGGCAACACAACCAGCCGGGAATTGCCGGAAGGTGAAGCTAAAATCTCTCCTTCGGAAAGCCTAAAAATCCCAATTTTGGGTTCCAAAGTGTTTATGCACTATGATTCCGGGACTGCTAAACAAAAAAACTTCGAAGACCAGGGATGGCTGAATCAATATGTTTTCTTTTGGGATGCCCATGAAGCTTTCGAACGCAAATCTCTGCCAGCAGAATTTGAAAATCTCGGACATCGTTATTTTATTCTCACCAAACAATTGCCTAAGCAGGTTTCCATTGGAGCTGGTAAAGTGATGCCTTGGTTTGGCATGCCGGGCAATGGCGATAAATTCTTTCTCAGCAGTAACAATAAGCAGATGCCCATTAAGATGCTGCTGGATACCGGGCATTTTACACTCATTGAATTGCTGGACAAGGAAAACTACATTTTTGTCGATATGAATAACATCTTTGCTTCAGTAGATGAAAAGGAAACAGGTTTGGCGATTCAAAAAGAGATTTCACTGAAAGATGCCATTTCGAACCCTGCAGTGAAAATTTTCAAGATAAGCAGATAGCAGACTGTTTTGAAGAATAAATGTGTCGGAAACATCATTTTTTGATGACCATTTCGGAGTTGATGGGTGATCTCTTGCAAAATCCTTTGATTGGGGCAACTTCCAATCGATAAACTATCCTATCTTACGGAAGCCAACTTTGTTTCCTTTTACCTAATTGACTGTAATTATGAGACTTCTAAATCAATTGAATTTAACTATTTCCTGTGTATTGTTCTTTCTCGCCCCGTTGTTGAGTTGGTCGCAGGGAGTTAGTGATATTGATGAAGCAACTTTTAGGGAGGTATTAAAATCTCACAGAGAGTTTATCAGTATTCCAAACTTGCCTGCTAATCCGGAATTGATGTTGAAAAACATCGATTGGGTTGCTAAGAAATATGAAGCCCTCGGGTTTAAAACCACAAAATTAAGTTCTGAAACACTGCCAATTCTGTTGACAGAAAAAGTATATGATCCGGCATTTAAGACGATCCTTTTTTATTTTCATATTGATGGGCAGCCCGTGAACGCTGACGCCTGGGATCAGGAAGATCCGTTTAAGCCGGTATTAAAAGCCCCGACAGCTGATGGTAACTGGCAGGTATTGGAATGGGATCAGCTAAATGGTAAAATAGATGATGAATGGCGAATTTATGCGAGGGCAGCAGCAGACGATAAAGCACCGATTACCATGTTTATTTCGGCGCTGGAACAACTGAAACGGAACAATCAGTCACCAACGTTCAACATCAAAGTAATATTTGATCCGGAGGAAGAGTACAGTTCTACAGCATTGCTTTCCACACTTGATACCTATCAGGAGCGTTATCAGTCCGACTATTTCATCGTCATGGATGGTCCGGCGCACACTTCCAACAGACCCACGCTTACATTCGGATGCCGAGGCATTGCCTTCTGCGATATCACCACCTATGGTGCTAAACTACCCCAGCACAGTGGACACTATGGTAACTATTCACCAAATCCTGTTTTTAGCCTGGCCAATATCCTTTCGGGTATGAAAGATGCAAGCGGCAGGGTGCTGATCAGAGATTTTTACAGAGGAGTGAGGATGACACCTGAGATAAATGAGGTATTGCAATCAGTACCGTTCGACTCGATGGCTCTCAACGAAGAGTTGGGAATATTTACTTCGGAAAAGGTAGGAGACAGTTATCAGAAAGCATTGCAATATCCATCTTTAAATGTGCGGCAGATTGGAACATCGTGGAAGGGACAAAAACTGAAAACGGTTATTCCGGAATATGCTACTGCCAATTTGGATGTGAGATTGGTGCCGGAAACAGATGGAGCCGAACAGCTTGAAAAAATTAGAAAACACCTCCAAAGGGAAGGTTACTATGTCATAGACAGGGACCCAACTGATGAAGAAAGACTAAGCAATCGTAGAATTGTACGTTTCGATAGCAGAACGTCGGTCAATGCATTTAGAACAAGTCCCGATTCTGATTTCGGATGGAGTATCAGGAGTAGCCTGACCAGGGATTTTGGTGAAAACCCTGTAGTGATCAGAATGATGGGAGGCACTGTACCAATTGTTCCGTTGATTAATCAGCTGGATGTTCCTACAATCATTATCCCGATGGTGAACATGGACAATAACCAACATAGCCCCAACGAAAATATCAGGGTTGGTAATATGAGACAGGGAATCAGTATTTGTCTGTCAGTGCTTCAATCAAAATTATAGATCAGATTTTAAATCAGAGATTTTGTCTGAGTTTGATGTAATATTAAATCTCGATGCTAAAAACAGTTCGGTGATCAACACGGGCAGCACTAATCTTGCCCCGATGTAACTGAACAATCTGTTTTACCAGACTGAGCCCAATCCCGGATCCATTGGTTTTGCTGGTGAAAAACGGAACAAACATCTTATCTTCTACTTCCCTGGTCATACCGGGACCATTGTCACTAATGGTGATTACGGTTGAATGGCCATTAGTGACGACTATTTCAATAGCTCCGCTTTCTGCTGGCCCGCTTTCTATAGCTTCTCTCGCATTTTTCAGTAGATTGATCATGACCTGACTCATTAAGTCGGGATCAACTTCCAAAGAGAAATTGGTTGCCGGAAGGGAGAGCGACAAGGTAATATGGTCATCAAGAGTAGCGCTAAAGAGATTTTTGACGTCCTGAAAGAATGTATTTCCGCCCACTTCCCGCATTTTAGGCAGGGGAATTCTGGTCAACTCCCGGTAGTCACGGGTAAATTTCATCAGCCCGTCACTTCTCGATTTGATCGCTTCGAGTCCAGAATTCAACTGTTCCGGTAATTTGAGATCTTCAACATGCTGAGCTTGCATTTTCAAAAGCCGAAGAAGAGAATCGGACAGGGAAGTAATCGGTGCTATTGAGTTCATGATTTCATGCGTCAGTACCCTGATGAGCTTTTGCC
>JBCBHL010000354.1:0-7594 GCA_038525605.1 Bacteroidota bacterium | reverse complement strand
ATTTCATTATTTTAAGAAATGGGAAGAGTATTTTGGGAAATACGCTACAGATGGTCGGTATATGGCTACTATTTGCGTTTGTCATACCTGCTTTTATGCATCAAAGTGTGAGCATTGCCAGGCCCGCTAACCTGATGACTGATTTCATCGAGGTAAGAGATAAACAGCAGGATCTTTATGACAATGATAGTCTGTTCGAACAAAAGTTGATCGAACTGTTTCCAGCCATTGTTAATAGCCCGGTTTATCAAGATAGTACAAAAATCAGTTTAGCGACTAATTATTCAGCGTCAGCTTTAGTGAATGAACTCAAAAAGGAGAGCATTCGCTCTATTGAGGAAGAAAGTCGGGAAAAAAACGGTATGATTCAAGCTACTTATTGGATCAATCCGGTGAGCATGTTTCAAAATCAGTTCAATAGCATTGCCCGAACGCATTTTGATGATTATCAAAATTTTCGTGATGAGATTCAGGTTTTGATTGATAAACGCACAGCTTTGTTAGTCAAGGAGCTATGGAATGATACCAAAGTTGATAAAGAGCAGTATTTGCAGTACAATAAAATACTTTCAAAAGCCGATTAGAGGGTATTCAAGAAAAAATCTATCAATGTTTTTTAAGTGGGGGTTGCTCCATTATTGAAGAACTAGTCATTGTGCTTAGCAAAATTCATTGATTACCCTGGCGAATAAATCAGTAATTGAGTGGTGTTTGGTGGCTGCCTTTATTGGGCTATCTGCTAAAATAATAGTGAACCATGCTATCGAATGGCATTTGTGATACTAACCAGCTTATGATTATTCCCGATAGTTGACTATTTTACCATAAGTAAGCTATTGAAGAGCTTTCACATAAGTTGACCCGATTTGAAAACCAGTCCCATTTGCAAAGGTGTTAAAGAAGAATTATCTGGCTGGCAATTGATGTCTTTATATCGATCAAAACCATTAGAAAAAGCGAAACAATGAAATCAAAAATTATATCCCTCCTATTGTTACTGTTGCTAACCCAAGTAAGTAAAGCGCAATCGATAGAAAAGCTTTTCGAGAATGAAGAATTCGAAAGTGTGATTAAATATGCTGAAAAAGCAGATGAATTGAACGGCGAAGAATTGTATTATGTTGGTTTTTCATTCTTTATGCTGGACGATGATGCGAATGCCATTAAAATGTATGACAAAGCGATCGGGAAAGGTCTGGACGATGATTACATTTATTTGCAGAAAGGATTGTCATTAAGATATACTAATCAAAATGTAGAGGCGATCAGGAATTTTGAAATAGCAGTTGAAAAAAATCCCGAGAGCCAGGAAAATCATACCGAACTAGGAGTCAGTTATTACTTGAAAGAGTCATATGACACTGCGTTGATGCATCTTCAAACAGCAAGGAAATTACCTTATGAAATTGGCGATTCCTACTTGCTAATACCGAACATTTATCACATCAAGGAAGACTTTGAAAGAGCATTGAAGGAATATAGAATCAGTGCAGAGTTAATCGACAAAGAAGATCTGTTTTACGCGGATATACTGGAAAATATTGGTTTGTTGGAATACACCGTTTTTAATAATTACGACAAATCTGTTTCAGCATATCAAAAAGTATTAGAGCTGAACCCTGAAAACTATGATTTCTATCCCAAACTGATTAAATCTTACTATGCCAACGAAGATTTTGAGAAAGGTGATTCTTTGATCAATATCCTGAAAGTGGAGTATGATAACGGAAATCTTTCAGAAAGTTTCCGAAAATATGGACGGGTATCCATCGCTGAGTTTAAATGGAATAGTCAGGTGGTGATAGTTTTTAAATACTTTGAAGAACCCAAAGAAATGCTAGACCTGATGTATAAAATCATTCTTATTAGCGAAGACGGGCAAACGGTAGAAAGAACTCTAATGACTGAAAAGACCATTCAACTAGAAGATGACGGGCCTAAGCATCTCCTCTGCGAGAGAGGGGAAGAAAACGGGCTGAACGTACATTATACTTATCCCTATGGCTGGTCTACAGATACGATTGAATTCAATAGCCTAAAGGAGGCGGTAATTGCCGTATTGAATGATGAATTAAAACCATCGGCTTCTTCGAGCTTTTCTCTATCTGAAAAGGAAGCGAAACCAAAGAAGCGCAAAAAAAGAAAAAATAAAAAGAAGAAAAAAGCGGGTAAGAGTTGATATATCTGTAATCTTCAAGATTTGTAAAATTTTGATTTGTTCTCACTTTTGCTATGTTGATGGTTTCACTGGGATGCCTTTGCAAAGAAATACTAAATAATATGTGTTTGAGTTGCTTGAGAACGCTTTTATCAAATCACGGTTATAATACTGTAAATTACAGATAGCTATTCAGTTAATAAATAAGGCAAATGAGGTGCGGATATGGGATCGGAATAACCTAAGTTCGATTTTAAAATATGCGTTTAAAAGATGTAAGTGCAGTCTTTGAAAATTTCGCTGGGGCAGCCCCGCTGTTTGAGATCAATCTAAGATTGATTGACAGGGTGGCCTGGCCATTTGAAATTTTCTAGCTTTTTTGTCTACTTTTTCAGCGATGGAAAAAGTAGAAGCCTGCCCGGCTGGACAATGTCATTAAGTTAAGACTTAAGTGCTTGATAGCTAGCTATGTACGGCTTGCATTATTAACTTTGACCTAGCTAAAACATTAAATACTAGATAGTTATGGGTAAAATTTTACCGAATGTTCGAGAGCATATTTCGGAAAAATCATGCCAACCTCATCAGATTAATAGAAAAAAAACTGATAAATGAAGAATTTATTTTAAGACATAAAACTGCAGAAAGTGCTTTTACCAGAAAGAGGAGTTTTACTTTCAAATCTTTAACGCTGTTTATTTTAAGTTCTATTCAAAGTAGTTTGCAGCGTGAGTTAAATAGATTTTTCAGGCTGTACAATAGCTCAATGATCACGGATCAGTTTGTTTCTAAAAGTGCATTTTCACAAGCAAGAAAGAGAATTAGTCACAAAGCGTTTATAGAGCTTAATTCCTTGCCAGTGAATTATTTCTATGAGAATTATAAGTATCATAAATGGAAGAATCATCGACTTCTTGCAATAGATGGCTCTGAAGTTCTTCTTCCTTCTAATGAAGAAACAATAGCAAAGTTTGGAGACTATTCGCACAGAAGAAGTGAAAGGAGTATTGTATTGTCAAGGTTTTCCAAATGTTATGACGTGCTAAATCGAATAGCAATTGATGCAACACTAACAACTAGAAAAGAAGGAGAAGAAGCGTTAGCTATCCAACACATGACTAAGATGTTAAATAATGATTTAGTATTGTTTGATAGAGGTTATCCCTCATTAAGACTGTTTCGAACATTTCTTGATAAAGGGATTAATTTTTGCAATAGGATGGCTGTAGGAAATTGGACTGTAGCAAAAGAGTTAGTTGATTCGGGGGATAAAGAAAAAATTGTCACCTTGGAAATCCCTAAACACCTAAAAAAGGTATTTTACTCGGAAGGGTTAGATACATCTGCAATAAAACTTAGATTGATAAATGTAAGGTTAAAGACAGGGGAAGACGAAGTATTAATAACTTCATTGCTAGATGAATCATTGTATCCTCAGAGCTGTTTCAAGAAGTTATATAATTTAAGATGGGGAGTGGAAGAATCCTATAAGGTAGATAAGTATCAAATAAGGCTGGAGGATTTTTCGGGTTATTCAGTGCAATCGATTATGCAAGAGTTTCATTCGATGATCATGTTGTCAAATTTGGCAGCCATATTTTCATATATGCCACAAAGAACGGTTAAAAAACAGAAGCATTATTATAAAGTGAGTGTCACCATAGCAGTAGCTAAAATGCGAGACAATCTTGTATCGCTTTTCCGCAATATTGAGGAGATTAATCTGATAGAGAAATTAGTCAGCTCAATCAGGTCCAACTTAATCCCCATAAGAGATGATCGGAGTTGTGAGAGGAAAGTCTATCGAAGGCGTAGGTATTATTATCAGTATAAAAACATGTAATATCCTTAACTTAATGACAATGGCCCGGCTGGAGGGCAATAGTCTGAAAATCAGTTGTTTGATTGAATTTGAATTTCTAAGTATGTAGAGACTAATAAATCAATTTTACGTTAATAAAAAGACATAGTACTAAATAACGAAATATGGTAAAAGCAGTATTTTTTGATATGAACGAAACATTATTGAATTTAAGTTTACTGAAAGCTCAATTCGATAAGCATTTTGACAATGAGTACGTGCTGAAATATTGGTTTACTAAACTGCTGCATAGCTCAACTATTATGGGCATTATGAACGAATATCGCAACTTTGGAGAACTGGCAGCCATAGCCCTGGAAAACTTATTCTATGAAAACCACAAACCTTTAAGTGCTGCAACAAAAGCTGAAATATTAGGCGAATTCAGGCGGTTACCTGCTTATGAGGATGTTGTCCCTGCTATTGACATGCTCAGAAAGAAGAACATTCGTGTAATTGCTATTTCAAATTCATCAATAGCAATGATCAAAGAGCAATTGACCAATGCAGGGATCATTGATGAATTCGATTCCTACTATTCCGTTGATAGTGTAGAAAGATATAAGCCATTCAGGGATATCTATGAATATTCTGCAAGGCAGGAGGGATTAAATATGGAAGAAATCGTGATGGTGGCAACTCACGATTGGGACTTGTTTGGTGCCAGGAAAGCCGGACTTAAAACTGCTTACATAAAGCGAAAAGATGAGCTTTATCATCCTTATTATTTGCAGGCTGATTTTCAGGACTCAAGTTTGCCTGATTTAATTCAGCAGATCATCGACGGTGAAAATAATTGAACTGTACTAAAGCAAGCGTCCGCTTGCTGTATTCTGTTGCAACGCAGTGCATTGCGCTGTATCGATCAATCCTTCAAATCCTTTGTCAATGTTTGTATTTTCACCAATACCGGACTTTTTTCTGCAACCTGATAAAAGCAAAATTAATTTGAGTTCGAGTGATAAGTCGATTCCTAAAAAAAACGAAAAAATCGAATTTCCCGGTTTACCTTTTCAAATTTTCCCCACATATATATGGAGGGTTGTAAAAGTGATCCCCATAAAATCACTAAATGTTTTAATTAAATAAAAATTCAATCATGTCAAAAACAGATTTCGAAAATCAATTAGCCATCATCATGGCAATTCCCGGCGTTGAAATAAGAAAACCAGATATTCCCATCGATGTATTTTTGCAGGAGGCAGAAAATCTGAACCTCGTAGCAGGTCAGGATCAGGCTGCTCTGGTAGGAGCCGGTCTTAAGTGGGAAAAATTTGGTGCTAGTCTTGAGGAAAAAGCCGGAGCACTTAGATACGCACAGTCCAATTGGATCACTACCCGATACTCACAAGAAGAAGCTGAAAGACAATGGGATGAAAGGTCGGGAGTTGCCTATGAGCTTAAAGATGATCTCATTGCTGATTATCGTTTCGCTTTCAGATACAGAGAAGACTTGCTGAGCCGTCTTTCAGAGGTTGTTTCCGGGACAAGTCATGCAGATATGATTCAGGATCTCAGTGACCTGGCAGCCCTGGGAAAAATCGGACAGGAAGAATTAGCTGCTATTAATTTCAATGAATCAAAGCTTGTTGAGGCAGAGACGATGGCAGATGAACTGGGAATCGTATTAGCGAAAGCCAACGAGCAGGGCGAAAAGTCAGAAGCAAAGTTAATCAGAGACAAAGCTTTTACACTGCTGAGAGAAGCTGTAGACGAGATACGGATCACGGGTAAATATGTCTTCAGAAAAGACAAAGAACGACAAAAAGCTTATACAAGCCCGTATAATAGGCAGAAAGGTTAGTAAATAACCCTTTCGTCGCTGAAAAGCTCTTTGAAAAGCCATCAATTGGTTTTTCAGAGAGCTTTTTTTGTTTTCATTGAAAGCATTTTTTTATCAGAGAATACTCATTCAGAATTCTCTAATGTTACAGGGGGCTCTGCCAAATAATATTCTGAAAAAAATTTATTTTTACCTGTGGTGGAATAAAATCAACCTCGGAAAGCAAAATACTTTCCTCGGAAGCCGAATTTTCACCTCGGAAGCCTATCAAAAGTCCTCGGAAAGGTTCAGACAGAGCTCGGACAAAGTAAAATTACCTCGGACAGTATATTATTTGCTCGGAAACGTAAAAATCACCTCGGAAAGAATATTATTTGGTCCGTTGCAGTGAAATACATTGCGCTGTACTATCCTAAAATAAGATTCCTTCGCTGCGCTCGGAAGACGCTCCGCATGTTGCAGCGCAATGCATTGCGCTGCTTCACATCGCTATTGCACCGTATCGACAATCCTTCAAGTCGCTTTGCGCTGTATCGATCAATCCTTCAAATCATTGATCTTCTCCGCAACTGAACCTCGCTCTGCCAGGCGGATTAATTTAAAGATCAGGCTGGGAATCCATCCGGGGCTGGTGATCAGTTCTGCCGTTTTTTCCACTGACGCATCACGATCTTTAATCGCTTTTTGCATGTTTTTCGGGCTTTCATTGGACAGCGCTACGGCAAACTTCCAGGCACCATCACGGGCTTCCCGCATACCGAAATTGACCAGGAAAGTATTCACACCCTTAGCCCATTTCAATATTTTCTTAAACGTCGGCCAGATTTCTGACAGATCATTTTCCATACCTTCTACCAGATCAGCTAAAACCGTATTGATGTGGTTAAAATCGTTTTTCAGGTCGTTGATATCTTTGCCTTTCATTACTTCAGCAGCGGCAATTCCCAAATCGAGGTTGATATGTGCATTCATCCCAATGAGTAAGTGCTGTAACACCACAGGCCAGTAGCTTTCCGATAGAGCGAAGGCCATGGACCATGACTGGGTAGTCTGCCCGTTCTGTTGATAGGCATGGTATGCATCGATGTACCTGGTGGCGAATATAACGTCCAGTTTTTCCATTCGCGGACCATCTTCAAAGTCTCCATTGGCAATGCCCTCTTTTACACTGATTGTCACTTTCCGGTAAAGCGCAGCAAAATATCCGAGTGGTGATTCGTCTTTTACGGAGTTTTCAATGATTTCATCAAGTGCCGTAATCACTTGATCGATGGTGTGAATAGTTGAAAAAGTGTCGCTCATAAAAATGTTCGTTTAATCCTCTGACAAGATAAGCAATTTAGGTCATCGAGCACCTCAAAATCCTTTCCTTCCGTGCCAGTAAGGAAAGATTCAATTAAAAACTTTATAGTAATCGATAGTACGCTCTTTTCAGAGATAGAATAGGAGAAATCAGTAGTAAAAAACAAATAAAATTAGTAGTTATTAACTAATTAATAATTTATTAGCTAATTTATGGTCATGTTTAACTAATTATTCTGATTTATGAAGAAGCTATTACGAACTATTACCATTTTATCAATTGTATTGATGACTTTTTCCTGCGTTGACGAATCCTTTGAAGAATTGGAGGTTACTGAAATAGAGGTTGTTAATAGTAATACAGACGAAGATGACATACCTCCCAATCGTCCCGGGAGCTGTAGTTGTACAGAAAAGACACATTGATTAATTCCTGTTCATTCAAAAGCCAGTAAATTATTACTGGATTTTATTTTGCAATTATTTACAA
>JBCBHL010000353.1:0-7598 GCA_038525605.1 Bacteroidota bacterium | reverse complement strand
AATAAGCCTGAATTCATCAGAAATCTGATAAATGCCGGAGTAAATGGTTATTTGTTGAAAAATACTGGTAAAGCTGAATTGCTGGATGCCATCAGGATGGTTTACAATGGAGAAGATTATTTCAGCCGGGAAGTGAGTAAGACGTTAATTACCAGCATGAAATCAAATACCTCTTCGCAGGAGCCTCAGCTTACCAAACGGGAAAAGGAAGTATTGAAACTAATAGCAAAAGGATTATCAACACTTGAAATAGCCGAAATACTTTTCGTGAGTAAGCATACCATAGATACGCATCGAAAAAACCTGCTAGGCAAACTAAACATCAAAAATTCTGTTGGTTTAGCCAGATACGCCATTAACAATGGTTACACCACAGAAGCATTGGACTGAGTAATTAAATTTCCTGTCGTTTTTACGCAAAAATAGAAGAGATTGACTATATTAGATCAGAATAAAATAGTGAATTGGAAGTGTCAATCGTCAAAAAATCGAAACGATTATAACCTTTTAAACTAACAAACTATTATATAGTAGATTTTTCATTAGACAAGTAAAAATGTCTTTCGTATCAATGAATCAAATCAGGAGTCTGGAAGTTTTGGCGAGTATCTACTGGTGACATAATTATTAGCAAACAGTAATTATTGCGACAAACACTTTTGAAGCTATATCGTATATGGTATAGGAGACAAGTAAATATCAGCCAATTTAAACTATTTAAGTATTATTTAAACTAAACAAATATGGAGAAGGCAACATTTGGATCAGGATGTTTTTGGTGTACAGAAGCTGTATTCCAGAGGATAACAGGCGTTGAGAAAGTAGTTTCCGGATATGCAGGAGGGAGGATTAAAAACCCGACATATCGTGAGATATGTTCAGGGCTAACAGGCCATGCAGAAGTGATTCAGGTAATTTATGATGAAAATATGATCAGCTATGAAGAGTTACTTGAAATATTTTGGAAAACGCATGATCCTACCACACTAAACCGGCAAGGACACGACGTAGGTACGCAGTACAGATCGGTCGTTTTTTATCATAATGAAAAGCAAAGATCTTTGGCTGAAGCTTACAAAGCTGAATTAGATAAAGCCGGCATCTGGAAAGATCCCATAGTAACGGAAATCACAAAATATACGGAATTTTATCCTGCTGAGATTGAACATCAGAACTATTACAACAGTAATACGAATCAGCCTTATTGTGGTTTTGTGATTAAACCGAAGATCAATAAGATTGAACAGATCTTTAAAGACAAATTGAAAACTAAATTAGCCGGATAGCCTTTGGCTAAATTTTATAATTTTATCAAGGTTCTGTTGAAAGGCAGAACCTTTTTTATTGAAATCTATTTAGTTTAGTTTTTCAATAAATATCCCAGTTTCCATTGAGGTAATATTGAAATAGAACAGGGTTATGAATCTTATTAATCTCCACGGAATCAGTCTGATTTGGAAATGAATTTTTCCCAAATGATGTAATTAATGTCAACGATTCCTCGTTCATCCATCTGGTTTGTATTTCCTCCAAACTTGCCTGCTGAACCATCTTTTTAAGGTTCTCTTTTGTAATGTTTTTAGCACCCATAACCCACCCCCATTCTCCCAGAGTTATTACCTGATTATGTAAAGGTAAGGTAGTAAAGCCACTGGCGGACATGGTTTTGTCAATGCAATTAAATGCTCTCGCTGCATAATAGGGACTACCAGCTTGCGTGATGATTACACCGTTTGGCCTGAGTTGCCTGTAACATAGCTTATAGAATTCATATGAATAAAGTCGGCCCAGTTCCACGGACTTTGGGTCTGGCAAATCAATGATGATTGCATCGAAATACTCCTGCGTGTCTTCCAGGTAGTTGTATCCGTCAGTATTGATAATCGCCAGCTTTTCATGATTCATGGAATTGTCGTTCATCGCTACTAGTAGTGGATACTCTTTTCCTAAATCAGTCATTGCAGGATCTAAATCTACTAAAGTGATTTCTTTTACAGAAGGATATTTTAAGATCTCCCTGACAGCACCACCATCACCACCACCCAGCACTAATACAGATTTAGGTTCATTTAGAATTGCCATAACAGGATGAACCAAAGGTTCGTGATACATCACTTCATCTATTGTGCTAAGCTGTTGGTTACCATTGATAAACAGCCAAAACTCACCCTTAGATTGAGTGATAGTAATACGCTGATAGGGAGTCTGTTCTGTGTAGATGACCCGATCCGAATATCTTTCCTTTTCACCGTATTCTATCGCTTTTTTACTGGTCAGGCTACCGGCAATTATTCCGGAGGTGGCCAATATTGCTAATAGAATCAACTTTTTGAACTGACCAGTTGAAACTTCATTCTGTAACAGGACGAATAGCGTCAAAGCGACAATCAAATTGATAGAACCGAGTATAAATGGGGTATAGCTCAGGCCGAGGTAGGGGAGTCCCACAAATGCAAAGAACATCCCGCCAAGTAAACTGCCATAGTAATCATTTTCCATGGCAGAAGAAATGTTCAAGCGTAAAGTCTGATACTCATCGTTGATCCTAATCACCAGCGGGATTTCCATGCCAATCATCAACCCGATGATGATGCTCAGCGAATATATGACGATTGCTTCCACGCCAATCAAAGCTGCCGAGAGATAAGTTATCACCGATACAAACGCTACCAGAAGAGACAGAATAAACTCTATGAAGATAAATTTTTCCAGCAGCTGGTCCTCCAGATATTTACTGAATCTACTACCTAATCCCATCGAAAACAGCATGATAGAAACAATCATGGTCCACTGAAAAACGGAGTTTCCGAGAAAGTATGTGGCCAATGTAGATAAGACATATTCTGCAACAATCCCTGACAGTCCGGTGGCAAATAAGGCAATTTTGAGTATTTGAGATTTTAATTTCACGCCAATGACGACTTTGAATTATATTTCATGATCATTTCCTGAAAAGTGTTTTCAAGGTTGTTTTTGAATCTTTCAACTTTCTTTCTTTTTGCGATGATGGGAGCTGAAAACTGTAACATCATATGAGCTGTGAGTGCAATTGCAAAATAGATTGGATAATTGGTTTCAGCCTGAGAGTCCGACATTCTGAATATGACTGAAAAGCCAACACAGTAAAAAGCTATGAAAAGCAGATATATCAAAATCAGGTGATTATTGATGCCATTGACCGTCAGAAATATCGCGGTCTGCTTATTTTTCCCTTCATACTGCCCTTCGATACGAATCAATGCCGATCTCAGTTGAAACAAACTACGTTTTTCTATCAACGTGAAAGATTGATCATCTACCTTTCCCTTGTATTGATTCCTGCTTTTTGAGAAAACTCCAAAAAATTTAAAACCAGTCGGATCAAGATTATATTCCAGCACTTTTTTGAAAACATCGGGTGCTATATCCAGCGACAGTTCATCGTTTTGTATCAGTCCGGACTTTCTGAATATAGCACTCATTCAAATGTTCTGGGACTTACAAACTCCAGGTAATCAAAATAGATCCACCAATGTAGGCAAAAGCCTCTATGAGTGCTGCTCCGTGATTTGGGTGTTCCTGATTGACAATTTCATCTGTTAGGTTTTGTCCAGGTAAAAGTATTTTGTCTGCGAGGAATCTAACAACTGGTAGTAGCAAAAGGCCAATAGCTGTATCTACAGCAACATCTTCCAAAGTAACAATCCAGCTGTCAAAATCATGCATAAGCGAAAACCTGATTAGATTGGCAACAGCAATCAATGCACCAGCATAGCCTATCGCCACCGCAGCATTTTTCTTTTCTATATGGTCGTGGATATCATATGGCGTAATAGCGTTATACACTTTAGAAACCACAAACATGATCACTTGTCCCAGAATCCAATACAAAATTGCAGTAACAATCGGGCCTCCTTCTCCAAAACCATCACCGTGAATTGCTCCGATGATGATCAAACCGGTGGCTATGCTATTCGCCGCTTCTATGATACCTGTACCGATGTTTTTATCGTCAATCAGTTCTTGCTTTACTTTGAATTTACTGAAAATCAATTTGTCATTGATGATAACTGAAAGATTGAGCAATACCACTCCGAGAAGCCCGTAAATCGCTATGTCAATGAGGTGTTCTGTTAAGTCGTAAAATGAAAAACCGTCACTTTCACCGTCTCCAATCAACGCAGCGCCAATAGCCAGCAAAAGTCCGATGTAGTAACCAACATAAGATATTGCAAAAGCAAAATTGTCTTCTTCTACTAATTGAAAATTGACTTTAATTCCGGGATGAAAAATCTGATAAATAACTTTCCCGATAAAAAATAACAGAAACGCGCTAGTGAGATAGGCAACTGTTGTAAGAATTCCGTCTAGTATGAGTAACATAGTATTAGGTTAAGTCTTATTGATCAATGATTATTATTTACCGTATCCGCCTCCTCTAGACCTGGAACTCGAGCCACTATATCTCGAACCCGATCTGCTGGTTCTGCTTCGGACTTTATCTTTGAAACGGGAGTTATTTCTACTCCATGTTGAGTTTGGTCTGGTACTTCTTGTGTAAGTACTTCCTGTGCCATAATATCTGCCAGAAGTTCCTGATGTCGGTCCATAATAAGTTCTTCCCGTTCCGTAGTAGTTGCCTCTCCAGTCGTTGTAGTAAGATCTCCTAACTGGATAAGCCATCATGTTAAACATACTGGACATGAAGGCATATTGACCATAGAATGCCCAAAAACTATTACCGCCTCTTTGTTCCCATCTGCCATATCTTGGGTTTCCTACATAAGAACTGTAACCAGGAGGGTTAGTGGATTTTGACAGTTTACCATTTTCATCGCGAGCTGCTATTTCCATTCCCATATCGTCGGCATGCAACTTGAAATAACTTTCACTTACTTCCATAAAATCTGTGGTAGTAACAGTAGGCAGATATACGATGCTGTCACCCATCTGTACTGCGCTATCGGACTTAATAATTTTATACTGATGGAAATAATGTTCGAAAAAGCTTCCGTGTACATCCATATCATTGAGAATAATAGAATATGGCTTGTCAGTAGGGAGTTCTTTGATAATATCGTCGATCGGGTTTTTCTTGAATTTCTTACTTCCACCGCAAGAAACCAAAGCAATTCCGATCAGTATGATGGACAATATTTTAAATATTTTCATTTTGCTACTTTTTAATGATTCTAAGTTGTTTTCTGTTACGGATGATAAAAAATGATGTAAACAAAAGAATAAACAAACTAAAATTAATGTTTACATACCAAATTAATCCAATCACAGTAGTGCCAAGGGCTATAAAAAGTGCTACTGTCAGCACGAAAAACAAATCACTTATTCCAAATTGGATGATGATATTTTTAGGGGTCATGTCTTTGGCGTCAATCACAATCGCCTGACTGCCAAAACAACTTTTAGCTTCCAGTTTTGACTGATCACTTTTGATATTTAATGATAGATTGTCACCATTCATAAGCTTCCCACAAAATTTACCATCAAGAAAAAGGTTGATTGTTTGGTTGAAAGCAAATAATTGCCTTGTACGTTTAATGTTTAATGTTTTCATAAATTGTAAAACTAACTAAAATTAGCCAATAAAATGAATCTTCTGATATCGCTGGATTACTGGGTGTATGACCACCTTAATGTTCAATAGTCTCCCACTTACAATTTTTTGACAATCGGAAATTAAAAGCTACCATCACTAGGCTGGCAGAATGTTGGAAATCTCGTATTCTTTAATCACTTGTCCGGCAAACGATTCGAAATTCCTGTCGTCCCATTGGCTGATGGAGATAATCTTTGTTTCATCTTCATTATAATATTCAAATGAAATTAGTTCATCCCAATCATTTGTACCATTCTTGTGGTCTCTGCAATATCCCGTATTTTCTTCGTCGAAGAAATACTTTTCCTCTTCCCAATACAGTTTGCTGGGCGCTTTTTCTGTTTTCACAATGATGTCGATCAGATCTTCATCCAGCTTTCTGATTTTGATTTCTTTGGTCACTGTCAGGTGCATGCCATCATTATCATCTACACTTAAATAGATCTTGTCATCACCGGAATTTAACAAGTACTCTTTGGTGAAATAATGACCTCCCCAGTCGTATTCAAATACACTATCTACTTTCCAGGTTTTTAAATCATATTCCAGGATGAAACCATAATCCAGATCCTTTACAGTAATATTATTCGGATCATACTTAGGTTCCTCTTTCTTTTTAAATATATCAAATAGTCCCATAGGTCCAATTGTCTTATTTTGTTCTTAATAATTTAAATAAATGCTACTAAAACTCAATAGCGTCTTTTATTGCCGGCGAAAACTTTCTTAAACAGGTATAATATACCCAGTATTAACAAAGCTAGTAATCCTAGTTTAAATAACACACGGAATACAAAGCCAAAAACAAAAAACAGAAGAATGATGATGATCATTCCTTTGAAAACATTGCTTAAATCACTCATGCTTTTCTTTGTTTCTTCGCTACACTAAATACTTTCATTTTTTTCAGGATTTCATCTTTGATGCCATCCAGACTATCGGATATTGATACCATTTGCTCGATCATCAATCCTGCCTGATTATTCTCTCCATATCCTTTGGACCTTTGTGATTTCATAAAAGTCTCTAATATTTCAATCCATCTGGCTTTTTCTTCTTCGGTGATGATGTTGTAAAGCTCCTTAAACTTCAGTATATTGGCTTCTGCACCGGAAGTGAGGGTCTGGGATTCATTTTGATAATGCGATATAATGATCGTTCTCAATTCGTCATCATTCATCACAGGAACCAGTTTTTCCACTATTTTGTTCATGTCCCGATAGGAACCTTGCAACTTAAAAGGAGGTTCTACCCGATATTCATCAGCCTGAGCTGCCGAAGCAATGTATTGTTTGTTCACCAGATAGATAACATCTCTTACCTGCAACACCTTTTTAAGTAATTCAATGCATTCACTGATTTCGTCCTGCGAATGATTGGCTTCATAGTTAACACCTTCCTGTTTTCCGGTTTCAGCAACTTTTACCATTTTGATGACATCACCGTGGCTTTTAGCAGCTGCTTTCTTCAAAATAGGATTGGAGGTAAGCGCATTTTCTATGTAACTGAGTTTAAAACTGTCTTCCGTATCGCCAATGATATCTCCCAGGTTGTAGATATCGGCCCGGTTGGCAAGCATGTCAGGAATCTGAAACTTCTCACCACTTTCCGTGTAGGGGTTTCCAGCCATGATGACGCAGACCTTTTTACCGCGGAAATCATACGTTTTACTTCTGCCTTTGTAGACACCTTCAATTTTACGTTGAGCATCACATAACGAGATGAACTTCTGAAGCAACTCCGGATTACAGTGTTGAATATCATCCAGATATATCATCACATTGTCTCCCATTTCAAAAGCAAGATTCAGCTTTTCGAGTTCTTCTTTCGAGGTGGCATTGGGTGCCTCCCCGGGATCCAGTGAAGTAATTGTATGCCCTAGTGCAGGCCCGTTGATCTTCATAAAGATAATGCCCAGCCTGTTAGCAATGTATTCCATTAATGTGGTCTTACCATATCCGGGAGGTGAAATCAACAGTAAGAGACCATTTAAGTCAGTTCTTTT
>JBCBHL010000352.1:0-7616 GCA_038525605.1 Bacteroidota bacterium | reverse complement strand
CATAGACTCAATAGGCGGAGCAGAAGAGTATTTCTACCGTATCAAAGCGTTTAATGAAAATGGTGAATCAGATTACTCTAATACACTAACTGTCGCTGGTGCCCGACCATTTATTACTTTATGGGAAATTGAAGCGGCGGAAACAATCACAATTTCTTTGATCAGGCCGAAATCCTACGATTTTGAGTACAAGTGGCTAAAGGATGGCACAGTAGTAGAAAGCGGTAGATTTACACAAAACAATATAAAAACAGAAAATGTCACTACTACTTTTGATGAAGCAGGCAGTTATCAGCTGGAAATCAATGGCATATTCCCCGGAGGTGGCTTTTCCGCAGAGAAGATGCGTGAGATTATCCAATGGGGTGGAATCGCCTGGGAGACCCTTGGCTTTAGAGGATGGCAGGGCAACATTACAGCAACAGACGCTCCAAATCTCTCAAAAGTGACTTCTTTGTCAGGGATTTTTAGGGAAGCAACTAACGTGAATGCAGATCTGAGCAACTGGGATGTAAGTACAATCACCAATATGGAAAGAGCTTTTCAGGGAGCTACTTCATTTAACGGAAATATTAGTAGCTGGGACGTTAGCAACGTAACCAATATGAAAGAGATGTTTTCAGGAGCAAGCACATTCAATTCAGATATCAGCAGCTGGAATGTAGAGCGTGTAGTCAACATGGCTTCTACCTTTAAAAATGCTACTGCCTTTAATGGAAATATTAATGGATGGAATGTAGCGAATGTCGAAGATATGTCCGATTTGTTTTTCAGTGCTCCTGCTTTCAATCAGGATTTGAATAGCTGGAATGTGAGTGCCGTTACCAATATGGGAGGAATATTTTCCCGTGCAACCAACTTTAACGGCAATATCAGTAACTGGAACACCAGCAAAGTCACAAATTTAGGGAATGCTTTTAGCAGAACGGAAAATTTCAATGGGGATATCTCCGGATGGAATACTGAATCAGTGACAAGCATGGGTAATACTTTCGACAAAGCAAATGCATTTGATCAGGATTTAAGTGGCTGGAATGTAGCAAGTGTTACCAATATGAAAAACATGTTTAGAGATGGTGTATTATCTACTCTAAATTATGACAAAATACTGAATAGCTGGAGTCAGCAAGATGTGCGATCAGATGTAGAATTAAACGTCAACAGCTTTTATTGTGAAAGTGAGCAAGCCAGACAAAGTCTGATAGATACAAAAGGCTGGAGTATTGGAGACCGAGGAAAAAAATGCGAACAACCAACTGATATTGTCTCATTTACATTTGCTGAACAAGGCAGCAATACTTCGTCGATAAATACTGCTAATCATACAGTGACTGTAGAAGTGGAGGCAGGTTCCGATATCACCTCTTTAG
This sequence comes from Bacteroidota bacterium, assembly GCA_038525605.1. Lineage (GTDB taxonomy): Bacteria > Bacteroidota > Bacteroidia > Cytophagales > Cyclobacteriaceae > JANSWY01. The sequence continues at coordinate 6,246 of JBCBHL010000352.1, read as the reverse complement.
TACCAGACATTACGGTATCCAATGGTGCCACCATTTCACCTGCAAGCGGTGTAGCCCAGAACTTCACGAATCCCTTCACCTATACGGTTACTTCACAGGATGGCAGTATCACACAGGCATGGGTAGTTACGGTAAGTGTTGAAACACTCAACAACGAAACAGATTTTATCAGCTTCACAATACCTGAGCGAAGAAGTGATGCAGTCATCAACAGTAGCGATCATACCATTTCAGCAGAAGTATTAAATGGTACTGATGTAACCAAGCTTCAGCCTACTTTCACATTATCTGATGGTGCAACCAGTACTCCTGTTAGCGGTTCAGAAGTAGACTTTACGAACCCTGTCAATTACAGCATCACCGCAGAAGACGGCACTACTACTCAGACGTGGGTTGTGACAGTTACAGAGTCTCAGGAAACATCGAGCAACCAGACAGATATTCTTTCTTTTGAACTGGTCTCTCAGGTTTCACCTACAATCATAGACTTTGACAATCATACTGTTGAAGCTTTTGCGAGCAATGGTACGGATTTAACCGCACTAAGTCCAACAATCGCCTTATCAGCGGGAGCAACAAGCACACCTGCAATGGGCACGCCGGTAGACTTCACAAATCCCGTTAATTACCTCGTTACAGCAGAAGACGAAATCACAACACAGCAGTGGACAGTGACTGTCACTGAGGCAGAGGCACCATTGAATAATGAAACAGATATCCTTTCCTTTGAGGTTGACAATCAGGTCTCGGCAGCACTGATTAATGCCGGAAGCAGCAGCATTGAAGTAGAAGTAATCAATGGCACTGATCTAACGCAGCTAACGCCTGCTTTCACACTATCCGATGGTGCAACCAGTTCTCCAGGTAGTGGCCAGCAGGTAGATTTCACGAACCCTGTCAACTACATTATTACGGCGGAAGACGGAACTACTACCCAATCCTGGACTGTCACTATTACAGAGGCACAGGAGCCATTGAGTACCGAAACTGATATCATTTCTTTTGAAGTCGACAATCAGGTTTCAGCGGCTGTGATAGATGCTGAAAATCACTCTGTTGAAGTTGAAGTAATCAATGGAACTGACTTAACAGAACTTAATCCAGCAATAACTATATCAGAGGGAGCAACAAGTTCACCAGCAAGTGGTACTACGGTGGACTTCTCCTCTCTGGTAAACTACGAAATTACTGCTGAAGATGGCGTGACTACCCAAACGTGGGAAGTGACGGTAACGGAAGAGCCAATTCTAACGAATATTACTGATGCTTTGAAATGGCGTGTTTACCCTAACCCTGCTGATCAACTCTTATATATCGAAAGTAACAGGACCGTGACAGTCTATTTAGTGGATTTATATGGCAGAAAGATATCAGAAGACCATACAGGGAAAAATATCGAATTGAAAATGCCTGATGTTGCACCGGGTCCCTACCTGCTGATGATTTCAGACAACAATAAATTAGATTATCAGAGAATCTATAAAAACTAGCTATTGATCGCGCAGTTCAAGCGCGGTAAAATCTTAATAGTAGCCGGCTGTTTAACTATGAGGAAAATGAACACAAATAGTAGTAGCATTATGGTTGGCAGAAGTAAAACGGAATGGAGGGTGATTTTTAAAAAATCATCCGAAATTCTGTTTTATCAAATTCGCGAATACTATAAAATCAATTGCTTATCTGAGCATATAATGAGTGTGTAACTGAATACACTCTCAGAAATTAAAAATACCCTCTTAGATAATCGAGAATTTTTGATAAGAAAACCATCTTATTTTCAACAAAGCACATTTTACATCGATTTTAGTCTTTTGAGAAACCTGAACTGTTAATTTCTCCCTAATAAATTATAAATTGCATCTAATTAAAATCATCGATTCATCATTTAATCATGAAATTCAAAACATTTCTAATCACAGTTTTTACCTATTTGCTGGTAACTAGTATTGCAAAGTCCCAAACTTTGGATCTTATACAAAAGTCAATTGCTGAAGCAGAGGAAGGAAAATATACTTCAATCGATTTTAGGCTGTTTGCTACAAGCAACGATATTTCAAAATCAATCGAACTTTTGAGTAGTTTCGGAAATGATTCCATAGAGTCTGTCAGAAATAGAGTCTTAATGATTGCTGGCAGACTACAACCGCACCTTCAATTGAAAGCAGACCGGGAAGGTATTGTCCTACTTTTATGTCAACGAATTGTTGATCAATCTACTGGCATTGCAGGTAATGCATTAGAATATCTCAAAGATTATAATTCGGATGATTTTAATGTAGTCGCTAAGCAGGAAATAACAGAGGCCCTACAAAATGGCTCAGCACATTATTCAGAGTTGATTAAAATAGCTGGCTATGTCGATATCGCTAATTTGACAAATCAATTAACAGCTTTGTCAACGGTAGATAGTCTATCGGCGGAAGTTAAATGGAGTATTAAATTAGCGCAAGCAAGAAATGGAGATGAAAACGCTATCAGTTTCATCATGAATAGGATCAACAGATACCCGGTAAATGATCGGTTCATGTATCAAATTTTACCTTCTGCTCTCTACTTGAAAAATCAACAGATTGCAGAGTTATTGTCCGAAATAATCCTCAGTGATGAAAAATCTTGTAAGTCTGCGGATATGGAGCAAGATCAAAGTATAATTTGCGGTTATCAGGCGATGCAGTATCTGGGCAAGATGGTAGTCGAGTTTCCAATCGCTGTAGATTCCAACGGTTATCCTGAAACGGATAATTACGAATTGGCTCTGCAAACTATCAGAGACTGGCTAAAGACTGATCCTGATTTTAAATTTGACAAATCAACCTATTAGAAATTATATTGATAGCTTAATGTACCGGTGGATTCCGTACCTGTAGGATTATTATTGATCCTTCCTCTGTTAAGTGTTACGAAATTAAAGTTTATTCTATGTTTCTTTTTCAAACTGTATGAGGCTCCCAATCGTAAATTGAAAATTTTCGCACTACTTTCCTCATTTACTTTGGTTAATGTGTAAGTGGAAGATACAGTCGTTCTCACTTTTTTGTTGAAAAATGGTTTTGATAAACTCAATGTAGGCGAGATTCCTGAGTTTGAATTTCCAGTATTTTCATTGACATAACCGTTGATTGAAGAAGTGATTGAGAAACCTGTCGCAGCTACTGAATAGGTATAACTTACATTGGCATTGACGAACTGGTTTCCAATTGATTCAATCCCGGAGTTTTCCTGCTCATCTTTTGAGGTTTGATAGGCAATGTTAAAATTAAGATTTTGTCTTTTCTCTTTTGACTGATTGAGGATGATGTTGGCATTTAAATTAGCATTCTGAGAAATTTGCCTGAAATTCAATGTATCCAGGTTATCAAAAGGTGTCAGGTCATTTAGTTGATCGAATGTCGGTCTGATATTGGTAAATGACTGAAAGTTCGAATAGCTGGCAGCTAGAGCGATCGTTGGTTTTGGCGTATAGTTGAGATTGGCAGAACCCACAAACCTTCTCAATTCATTTAATTCGGTATTTTCAAGGTTATTGCGTTGACTTCCAGCATTTAAGCCCAGATTCACTTTAGATTGGAGTAAATTCAGTTGCGTACTTACTGTAATATTTTCCAGGTCATTGTTGAAAAAGTAAGCACCATGCGTCTCATATTCCGGATCTACTCTTTCGTAGTTTAAAGCAACATTGTAAGACTTTCCGGAATAAGTCAGTGATGAATTCAATGCATTATAAAAAGCCGTTGAGCTGTTTTGCTGATACAATCCATTCAGGATATTAAAAGCCAAAGGTTGCTCTTCAGCATTGTCACCTGCAGATTGATTTCTCGTAATTGCACTTGTTGCATATTCTGCTTTTACTGACAGTTGCTTGGTAAGCTGTTTGGACCCTTCCAGACTAATGACCAGATTTGACTCGGGTAGTATTCCCGAATTTTCCAGGCTTTGAAGTGAAAACTCCTGATCATTGCTTCCAAACACAATCAAACCGGCACGATCTCCACCTTTTCCCCGGTAATTAATCTTAGTACCCCAGCCTAGTCTGCGAAAGGAAGGTTGCGCATTATCACTGAGCGAATCAGGTTCAACAGGTTTGCGTAATCTCCCATACATAGCCGACACGTCCCATTTTCCCAGATCCGATACCTCAACGGCACCACCAAAGAAAATATGCCCGGCCAGGGTATATTTTGAATAGTTGAGAGAGTTATAGCCAATATAGGTTCTTATGTTTTTGTAAGTAGGCGAAAGTGAAAACTGATTGAATGGTTGTTGGAAGCTTGTATTTTTATTACTGTAGGAAAAACTAAGAGGAACGGCAAAACCAATAAAATCAAAATTTAGATTTCCACTTAGAAAGAAATTGTACGGATCACGTCGCAGTTCATTTCCATAAGCTGTGTAGAAAATTTGATTGAGATTGATCCCTCCATTGACCGTTAGTAATTTATCTCCTGATGACAAGCGATCGAATTGCTGTGCGTTGACAGACGCCGAAGAAAAGTATAACGCAAGGATTATAAACAGACAGATTTTAGTTTTCATAATGGTGCAAATTTAAAGGTTTCAAATGGAATTTTAGTCCTTTGCAGATTGAATTTCGACGGATGCCGGATTATCGTTGATTAAAAGTTTGATAGAGAATCTGAATGGTGTTGTTAGTGAAATGAATGATCATTAGGTTAGGATTGACCATAATCGCCTTTTACCATTATTGAGGCAAAATAGGAGTGATTTTTTCAAGATAGTTTGAAACTGATATAGTAGATCTACAACACAATTTTTATTGAAGTTTATCTAAGTGGTGATGTAGATACTGTTGCCTCTCTTGCTTTAGCCATTGCATCTAATACTTCAGAAGTCAAAAACGATCTCCCAACATGGTTATATGATGAAATTGAAAACGACACTTACGGATTAAACTATATCAAGGACTTAGACAATCAGTTAAATACCTAATCCAAATAATGGATAAATTCTTTCTTTTGATAAACTCATTTGTTTCAACACTTCAGGTAACAGCTCTTTAAAATCAGGTTCTTTTGACAAACAATAAGAAAAGCTTTCACCATCAAAAACAGATAATTCTTCATAACCTTGTTCCCCTGATCGACGCATTTGAACATTAAAATAAGTAGTCCAATATTGGACTTTTTCTTCCTTTGATTTCTTAGGGTATTCATTTAACCAAAACGAATCTTCATACTGTTTCTTCAATCTTGGAATTTCATCATATCGCTTTTGTTCAAATAAAAGCGACATAGCCTTGTCAAATTCTTTTTCTGTCATAATTAATATGTAGTTAAAACTAATTCATAAATGCCATTCTTGTCAGGAGGGAAAACTTTATCTACTTTAAGTCTAGTATTGGCTGCAAAAATTAATTCGGGTCTAGGAAAACCCCGATAAAACACCCCGTCTGATAACCCTGAAATATCTTTCGCTAAATTGCTTCCTTCAATATTAATAGCGATTATAACTATTCTTACTTGTAGCAGATGTCCATACATTAAACTTAATACTGATATTGCGGGTCAGGAACCATATTGCCTTCAGCATCACGCATTCTTCCAATGGCATTTAGCTCTCTATCTGTCAAATATGGTGAGTTGATAATCTTCTCATCTATAAATCTAACCACCTCAAACTGCCCCTTCATCTTCTCAAAAGAAGTATCACCACCTATTCGCTCTATCTCATTCCATAATCTATTAGCTTCTACGGAATATTTCTTAAATTTTTGAATTGAAACGAAATAGATTACAACTTTACTATCTATAGTTTCAACTGATAAATCTAATTGTTCAATTAGATAATTTGAATCAAGAATATAATTTTCTCCTACCAAATCATCATTTGGTGTTATCACATATCTTTCGTGAAAAAGGATTTCAGCCCTAACATTCTGTTGTGTTAAATCATTTTCGGGATAAACCGGAGGCCATTTACTTATAACTGGTATAAAAGACACTCTAAAAAAACCTATTCAAGGATAAATTAAAAATATCATCACATAAACCTTCTGCGTACATTTCTTCTGCAGTTTCAGAATGAAATTCAATTTTAAATTCATATCTGGGTGTTCCACTATATGTTTTTCCAAAACTCATTAGATTCTGCCTCAGAGAGCTTCTTCTATTAGATTTATGATAAAAGTATCTAAAAATGAATTGACAAAAAAAGGATAATTTAATACTAAAACCGCATTGTCAGATTCAAAATAGTCATATTTGCCGCTTTGAAGAATCGAATTTATAG
>JBCBHL010000351.1:0-7642 GCA_038525605.1 Bacteroidota bacterium | reverse complement strand
TTGGTCACTATCTACAGGAAAGTGACCAAGAGAGATATGAACGGCTTAAGACTAGGGTTTATAATGGAATTGGCATTGTCTTTATGAAAAGATTGATGTTCGAACAAAGCAACAAATACTTCGAGCAGATTCTTACATTTAAAACCATATCAAATTCTTACCGGGCAATTGTTCAGGGGAATATTTGTGGAAATAATTTATATCTAGAGAATCACTCAGAAGTTTCTCGACACTGTTCAGAAGTATTGAGGTTAACAAATATTCGTATTCATGAACGCATGACGGCATCTAGCCAATTGATTAAATCTTATTGTGTGAGGTCATTGATTGATTCTGCAAAACAATATTTAGATACACTAGAAGTGATTGCCGGTGATCCAACTGATAGATACCATTGCACCTATTTACTGAGAAAAGCCGATGTTTATCAGCTTATGAAGAAGTACAAAACTAGTAGCGCTACCTTCAAAGATGCTTACCTGTGTATGTTAGATAATGAACCTGGAAAATTGAACTCTATAAGGGTAGCACTGGAAGGCGTAATTAAATCAGAGCTTCTTGATAATAATGACAAATCTATTTTAGATTACTTTGATTTACTCAGAAGTCAAGTGGATACAATCAATAAAATATATCACCAGGATGAAATTTTGGCGGCCATCAAAAAATATGAAACAGAATTGACTTTGAAAAAAAATGAGCTTTTACAACAGAGACTTGAGAATCAAAAGACTCAATCAAGATTGAAGATTGGAGTACTTATCATACTCGCCTCTCTCTTAGGTGCATTTGGATGGTTTTCCTTTAAAGGATACAGGTTAACGCTTGAGGATAAAAAACGTCTGATATTTGAGAAAACAGAACTTGATCAACTCAACCTTAAGCTAAACAAGCAAAACGAGCAGTTAACTATGACCAACCAAGAACTGGGTGATGAAAATGAAACCTTAATCGCCCAAATCGAGAAAAAGCCTGAGCAGATTTCTGTAAAGGTTCTTGATAAGCTACGGTTTATATTAGTGAATGATATTTCCCATATAAGAGCAGAAGATAATGGGGTTAGAGTTTTCCTTCATCCACAGGACTCATTATGGGTCTATGAACGATTAAAAGGAATACATAGTCGAATTAAATCCAATGATCTTGTCCGTATACATAGAGGCGTCCTGGTCAACTTCGAGTTTATTCGATCTATTACCTCCTCTACGGTCATCCTGAAAAATGGTATAGAACTCCCTATTGGTGATGCATACCGGAAGAACATCACAGATAGATTGTCCTAAGTTCGCAATATTATTCACTAAATATTTAAGTGTATTCACTAAAATATGCCCCCCAGAGCGGGTACTCTCATTGTATTTGAGATATGTTTATCGTAATCTATAATAGTCGCTTTTACAATAAAAGAAGCACTATAAGTAAATCTAGGTACACAAACGGTAAGCAGATAAATGAAGTACTTTTTCATCAATAAATTACTGATCAAAGCAGTGGTATTCTCTACCCTGATCTTGCATGTAAGTGCCCTTATTTGTCAAAACTCAAATATTGGTTCTTACCCTGCAATTAATACCTACACCACTTGTCCGCAGTGGGATTTGATCGAACAATGCCCGGTGACAAATACACTGTATCGTGGAGGAACGATAAAGGCAAGATGTACAGATATCTCTTTAACCGAGTTGACTTTTGAAGTGAAGAAATGTTTGGAGACTAATTTCTCAGAAGGGGGCACTGTTCACCTCCGAAAGGATGGAGTATGCCAAAGCAACATACAGTCTTTTAACTATGCCGCCGGACAAAGTAGTGTCACTGTAGGAATTCCCATACCTAGTAATTTTGGCTCCAATGGTTCTGTTAGTTACTACTTCATCGTTGAATCAAATTCTGGAGATTTCTTTATCTGTGATCCGATTAACATTTATCTCACCGAAAATGGCTTAACGCAAGCACTTTCAATACCGAATAACGAATTTGACGCAGGAGTACTCAAGCTGAGAATTAAAAGCATTAGACCCTCCACAAATACGGAAGGAATGCTAAGAGTAACATTTGAAGTTGGGAATTTACTAAATATCGATTTTGGACTTTACCCAGGAACTTATCCTTCATGTGAGGTAGATTATCAGAATAGAGTAGCAACCATTCCAGCAGGGTCCATCAATATGGCTAATTCGTGGCGGCCTATATTAGTGTACTCCGGATATGAGGATAAAATTTATACCGATGAAATTTCTGTTGAGATAGATCCTTTGTCTAATCCTTGCATTAGCATTATGCCTCCTAATCCAAACGATTGGAGTACTTATTTAAGTGTTTTTGTGGCTCCAATCATCGATCTGATTATTGAACTAGTTTTTGATGAAGGAACAAATGAAGAAGCTGATCAGTATTTTATTGACAATAGCACTCAGTTGAAATCTTTGATTTTTGGAACTATTTCTCATTTTTTAGTTAACGAAATTGGGGAGCCAGGGGTCGTATTCTCAGACTTAGCCACTGCTGCTAATGCAGAGCAAATGGCTCAAGTGATATCCAATCTCATTTCGCATTTATTGACTGATCAGGAGCTTAGGTCAGAAATCGCCGGGCATTTCAATTCTCAACTAGGATCGTTATTAACAGAAGATGACCCATATGTGATACTCACAGAGTTAGTTCTTGAAGGTCTAGAAAGTCTAGTTGGGGATGATCCCAAAAGAATAAGGTTAAGATCAAAACATGTTGATTACTTTACAAAGGCTACCAATTTCGTAGCCGGTATATATGACTTTACGGTATTTGATTTTGGCTACACCATTCCAATTGAAAAAAATTATGAAGATTTGTTTGGATGTGAGTCTGATAATTACGAACCTAATGAAACACTTCAGGCCGCACCTCTTTTAGGTCAGTGGGGACAAGAAGGTCCTAATGCAGCTTTGGCATATGGTACTATAGATCATCCCAATGATGTAGATTTTTATCGAGTAACTACATTTGGAGTAGGTGAGTTAGATGTATCTCTAGGTGATTTAGCTAAGGATTACAGGCTAGTTATTTATCAACAAAATTTAATTGGAGGTGAATCAAATTACAACTTGTTAGATTATTCAAATAACCCAGGGACAGAGTCAGAGCAAACCACTATCTCAACATGTAGCTATAATTTCTTTAACAATACTAATGGGGAGGCAACGTATTATGTCAAGATATATAGTGTCAATGGAGAGCATAGTTGTTTAAATTACACTCTTAATCTGGCATGGAACCCTGGCATAAATAATTGTACTGGTTCGTCAAATTTAGGTGAAGGGGAAGGCCAAGTCTCACGATCTTTTACCTCAAATTGCGCTGATTGCTTTGATGGAATTCTAAATGGACAAGAGATTGGAATAGACTGTGGTGGCCCCGATTGCCCATCTTGCTTTTGTAATATCTCCATTGAAAATATCTCTACTACTTGCCTTGTAGACATTAATCGGTATAATGTCCATTTTGATTTGACTACCAATGACTATTATCAATACAATGTATACGCCTACGATTCAGAAGGGCTAGTAGGTAGTACTATTCCTTTAGCACCAAATGGAGCTAACGTAATTTTTGGCATACCTAATGGTACTGATATTGTAGTACGAGTAGAACAAGTTGATGATCCATATGGATGCTTTTATGAGTATCCCTTAATTGCGCCTGAATGCGATAGTAGTAGCCCTTCATGTTATTCACCGTCAATAACAGCTTTAAGTCCAAGTATTGGTACAAGCTTTAATATCGGTGATCCGGTAACCTTATCGTGGTCATCAATTGTTCCTCCTAACTCGTGCTTTTCACATTATCAGTTTCAAGCCTCGTTCACGTCCAGCTTTAGTTCACCTGCTATAGATTATTCACATCCTAATACGTCAGTTTCTTTTACTGCAACGAATCCGGCTGTTGTTTATTGGAGGGTTAGAGGGGTAAATAGTGATGGTTTGACGGGATCGTGGAGCCTAGTTAGCTTCTATGAAATAGTGGAGTCTGATAATTCTTCTAATTCCCAGGAACCTGTTGTACAAGCATCAAATCTATTTTTTACTAGCGTAGGAACAGATAACATCCGAGCTAATTGGACCAGAGGCAATGGCAATGAATGTCTCTTAGTATGCACCCCCTGCGGCCAAACTGCGGCAAACCCCATAGATGGAGTAGAGTATTTTACAAGTTCTAATTTTCCTAATGCCCAGACAATCGGTACTTCTCAAAGTCGAGTGGTATATCAAGGAGTAAGTAATACTAGAAACATCAACGGGTTAGATATAAATACGTGCTATCAGTTTAGGGTTTACGAGCTAAATAACTCGGATAGCTCTCCGCAATACAATACGGCGAATCCGCCTGTGGCTGCTCAATTCACTGTTGATCAACTAGACTTGGATTTTACTTGGGAGCCTAATCCAATAGTTGAAGATGCAGAGATTGATTTTGATTGGATTAGTTCTCTTGGAGGTTTAAGCATTGAACAATGGACTTTCGAAGGCGGTGATCCGAATTATGATGATGGCAATGGTGATAACGTTATCTTCAGTGAGCCAGGCACTTACAATGTTACCTTAGAAGGATATCATGCTCCATCAGGGCAATGGCAAACAGTAGGAAAGACAATTACTGTTAATGATGATGCAAATTTTTACGGAGATATTGCCTTTACCTCAGGGACACCATCTTACCTAGACTTAAGCCCAGGAGCAGACTTTACTGTTGAATGGGTGGCTACCAATGAGGGGTTAGAAAATATTGTTTTGACTAATACCGAATACTATTTTTCTGATAATGCCATTTTGGATGGTAGCGATATCCAGTTTGCAGTCTTTAATTGCCAAAGCTCACTTGGCTGTGATGATGATAACCATCAAGAGTTGCTATCTTCCGAAGAAACGTTCTCCTACACGCGTGAGCTAGAAGTTCCGGCCTCTACAGGAATAGGAACAAAGTACATTCTTGTAAAAGCAATATCTACCGCTGCTCCATCAGCTGGACCTGAGCAAAACACAAACAACAATGTAATTGCTATTGCAATCAATATTGTTCCTTCTCTCCCAGATTTGGTCATTTATGACCCTGTAGTTAGTGAACTTACGGTTCAATCTGGGGAAGATTTTGATGTAACTATTACATTTGACAATATTGGGACAGCAAGTGTATATGGATGTCCAAAATACAATATTTACATCTCTGACGACGAGCTTTTATCCCCAGATGATCAGAACTACCTTAGGGGGCATTTTCTGGCTAATGCAAGTTGGTGTGTTACTGACTCTTACATTAATACTACACCACATATGGATACTAGGACGATTGCGACTAGCGTGTTCTTGCCTGATGGTGACTATTTTCTCTTGTTTTGTATAGATAGTGATCTAGCTAGTCTCAATGAGTTTGCTGAAATCAGAGAGGATAATAATCTTGTTGCCGTCCCGATTAGAGTACGAAATCCACAACAACCAGCAAGTCAGGTAGAAAACCTGCATGTGTCTCAAATTAATACTAGTTCGGTAAATATAACATGGACACCAGGAAGTGGCAACTATACAAGTATTATTGCTACAAGTCAATCCCCTTCCCTTTATTTACCTAATGATGGAGACCTATATGAAGGAAATACCAACTGGAATCAGGCTCCTTACTGGATTGGACCTAGCGCCCCACAGGGAGTGTCGACTACTCGTATTGTTTACACTGGAACAGGGAATCAAGCCCAGATTGAAAATCTTCCGTCGGATCAGACATGGTATTTTACTGCACATTCCTATGATGTAGCGAATAGCTTGCCTGATTATTTACAAGCAAATGCTAGTACTGTAGTGACACATCTGGGAGAAGAGTCTAGTAGTTGGGATCACTTATTTAAAGATGAAGATTTACTTGATTATGAAATAAAACAAATTCAAGGCTTTGACACAGATGCTAATCTTGTTTGTATGGGAGGTAATGATGGTATTGTCCTAATTAGTGAAGATGGCGGTGAATCCTTTTTACTTTCTAAACTTTCACAAAATCAAGATATTACTTCTACAGCCATAACCAATGATCAAACTATATATCTCGGTTTGTATGGAGGAGATATTGCGATGAGTACTGATTTAGGCCAGAGCTGGAGTACCTCTAATTTATCAACTAATATTTCAATAGCTTGGGTGTTCGACATTTTGTTCCTAAATGAACAAACGGGCTTTGTACTCACTCGTAATGCTGATAATAATCACGCAGAATTATTTCAAACCGATGATGGTGGGATGACCTGGGGGCATCTCTACAGTTACCCCGAAAAACTTTATTCTATCACCGAAGTGAAAGGAGTACTTTGGATGTGCGGGCTAAATTCGTCCATATTACGATCTAACACCAATGGACAATCTTGGGAAATTATTCAAAATAATATCCCCGCAGCAGAAACTATTAATGGAATACAATTTCTCAGCTCTGATATTGGTTTTTTGCACACTCGAAGTGAAATTTACAAAACAATTGACGGCGGGAATACCTGGAATGCTATTAGGACATTTACTGGCCCTGGTTTTCTAAATGATTTTGGCATTTCATTTATCAATGAAAATATAGGCTATATAATCAACACATATGGTGAAGATAAGGGCCTGGTCGAAATGACAGTAGACGGAGGGAGTAATTGGTCTGAGGTATTTACTTTTTCTGATAATTCTCCTCTTGGAATATTTTGCTCTGACAGTCAGGGGTATATATTCGGATCAGAATTAGGAGTGTTTGATTTATGTCAACCAACCACCTATTACCTTGACAATGATGGTGATGGCATCGGTGGGTCAACAACTATTTTATCATGTTTTCAAGAAGCCGGACTAGTACTGATTACAGGTGATTGTGATGATACTAATCCCTTAATACATCCGGGAGCCTCAGAGCTTTGTAATGGAGTGGACGATAATTGCAACGGCCTAGGTGATGAGCCATACTTAGATGCTTGCAATCAATGTAAAACAATAGCTGACTCTACTTTTACCCCTAAGATTGCGAATTTGAATACCGTTATCTGTACTGGGGATAGTATTATTCTATCCCTTGACTTACCTATAGGTGCTCCGCAAAATTTTGTATGGAGCTCAGGAGAGATTGCTCATAGTATTAGTGTATCACCAGCGGATACTACATTTTACAGCGTTAGCAATATTTCAGGGTACTCAAATTGTAATAGTTCTGTTGGCGTATTTGTTGAGCCATGCTCAACCTGTTATGATAGCATTCAGAATGGAGCTGAGACTGGTATTGATTGCGGCGGTCCGAATTGTAGTCCATGTCCTGCAAATCAGTTGGTATTGTATAATTCGGTTGCATCTGCTAGTGAAACCATCTATTTTAAAATAGAGGTTTTGCCGATGACTGTAGCAACTGTCTTGTTAGACGGTGAAGTATTTGGTTCATATAACTCAACAGTAGATTCCTTATCCTTTTCCAGCATCAAACCTGCTGTTCACTATCTTACAATGGAAATAGATGGTGTGGAGGTAGACCGCCGGGCGATTCAATTCCTTTCATGCGGTTGGCAAGCATATATATACACAGATGAGAATCCTGAGGCTATTCCACAATGCGATGCAATTAAAAATGGTGTTGCCTATATTCCTCCACCAGTTGTTGATGAAAG
>JBCBHL010000350.1:0-7648 GCA_038525605.1 Bacteroidota bacterium | reverse complement strand
ATTCTTGGTACCTTAAGACTAGCTCCTGCTGCTATCTACACTTCTTTATTCAGACCATTTTTGTGGGAGGTTAGGAATATCGTTATGCTTCTTTCGGCATTTGAAAACTTCCTCATTTTGTTGTTCACATTGTTGGTAATATTCAAGAAGGGTCCAAGGCTAGTGTTTGCCACTATCATGAAGGATCCATCATTGCAGTTTATACTATTATTTAGTTTAATTTTTGGGTTTGCTGTAGGTATTACAAGTTATAACTTTGGGACTCTTGTAAGATATAAAATACCGCTTCTACCATTTTACATTAGTTCTTTGATTGTCTTATATCATGCAACTACTGAGCGCATGCCTGATAAACGTTAGCATAATTATTAACCCCTGATTTCAGGCTAAAAAAGGCTATCGATCCTTCTCTGATTCTTTCTGGCTTGATCTGAAACTTTTCCATTTTTTCAATAGCCTGGATAAAAGTAGATTCGTCAAATTGGTCAATAACGATTCCTGCCTCATATTGATTGATGATTTCTTCCGTGTCACCTACGCCACTATTGCAAATGATTGGTTTGCCCATACTCATTATTTCGCCTTGTTTAGTGGGTGAACTAGCTTGTTTGGAAAACACAGGTTTGATAAAGAAAATCGACCAGTCAAAAAGGTTAATGTAGGAAGGCATATTTTCTCTGTTTGATGCAACTACCCTGATACAACTCCGATCTATGTCATTCGATTGAAATTGGTTGTATATATTATCCGGTCTTTCTTTAGTAACAAAAAGAAAAACCGAATCAGGCTTGAAATCAAGCAGACTTCTAAAAAAACTGATCATTTCAGGCAGCATATACCAGGTTCCAATTGATCCAACATATCCAAGTACAAACTGACTCTGTGAAATATTCAGTGAATTTTTCAGTGAGGAGGTGCTGTTTACCGGCACGTTGACAGGGTCAAATAATTGATTATCCACGCAACATGGTATCACCTGTACAGATGAGCTGGATGTGTTACTTTTTGTTGTCAGTTTATCGATTTCTTTTTTTCCCGCATGAGTTAGGCTTATGATATAGTCAGATTGGGTAAAGAACTCGATTTCTTTTTTTTTGAAATAATTATAGACTTTTCGAAAAACGGGATTTTTCAGATTCCAGATATTACCATCTATTCTCTCATCGGCCCAGAATCCTCTCATGTCAAAAAGAAATTTAGTGCCAAATTTATTCTTAGCTTTTAAGCCGATTAATGCAGTGATGTAACTTCTACAATGAACCAACTGAAAGGAATCAGTTTTATATAAGTTTTTAACATTACTCCAAAGTGTTCTGATGTCCGAAATGGTCGAAAGAACAGGTGGGTTTTTAGTATATCTATTGGGAATCCAATTAATCGAAAGGTCTTTTATTTGTTCTCTGATAGCCTCGTTTTCAGTTTCATACCTTTCCTTTTTTTCAAAACTGATTATAGTGAACCTATAGCCTTTAGCAACCAAACCTTTAACGTAAGGAAGGATTTGTGAGCTCCCAAGCGGATCAGTTAAGCCATCATAAGAAAGGTATAAAACGTGCATTATTTATTGCGATAGAGATTTTTTAGAGTAAAAATCAATGTCTCTTTTACATAAATCGTAGGCATCTAATTTGTTGATGTAAAAATCCTTATACCAATTCGTAGTTGTCGCAATGGTTTCTTCAAGGTTGAAAGCTGTTTCCCAATCCAATAAGTTCATAGCTTTCTGAGAGTCGAGTCGTAAATATTGAGACTCTTTCAGTATTCCTTCATTTTCCACACGGAACAAAGTGTCTGTCCCTGATTTTTGTCCCCAATGTGTTGCCATGCTCTTTACCAAATCTCCCACTGAATGCTTTATTTTAGGATTTGGTCCAAAGTTAAAAGACTGACCATTTAGATCTGGGGATTGCTTTAATTTGGATCCCAGTGTCAAATACCCGGACAATGGCTCCAGCACATGCTGCCAGGGCCTGATAGCATCTGGTCTTCTCAATACAACCTGTTCATTGTTGCTCCAGGATCTTACACAATCGGGCACAATTCTATTAGCTGCCCAATCGCCTCCTCCTATTACATTTCCTGCTCTTCCCGATCCGATGACTGATCTACTTTCCTGAAAAAACGAATGATAATAGCTCCTGATTACCACCTCAGCAGCACCTTTTGAAGCACTATATGGATCTTTACCACCCAAAGGATCGTCTTCTTTAAATGGTTCGTCCATTTCATCATTGTGGTAGCATTTGTCGCTGGTAACGAATACTCCTGCAATGGGGTGGTCACATAGTCGGATCGATTCCAATACATTGATGGTTCCCATGACATTTGTCTGGAAGTTTTCAACAGGATTGGCATATGATTCGCTTACGATAGCCTGAGCTGCAAGGTGAAATACAAAATCGGGCTTGATCTCATTGACAGTATCAATCAAATCATTTAACTGGTTTATATTCCCTGTTCTGGTTTTTATTTTATTTCTTAAATCCAATAAATTGAACAGGCACGGTCCGGTGGGTAAACCTTTAGAAAAACCATAGACATCAGCTCCCAGCTCATGTAACCATAATGCTAACCAGCTACCTTTAAAGCCTGTTTCACCTGTAATTAGAACTCTCTTGTTCCGATATATATCATTAAACATATTCACCAGTTTTTCCATTTTGCCTCATTATTTTCCCACATTGTAACCAAGCCGTCCATATCACGCTTAGTGTCCATACATTGCCAAAAGCTATTGTGTTTAAATGCATTTAACTGATTATCAGAGGCCAGTTTTTTTAATGGAGCTTGTTCCAATATAGTTTTATCATTATCAATATATGATATAACCTCCGGCTGGCAAACAAAGAAACCTCCATTGATCCAGTTTCCGTCTCCTTTGGGTTTTTCAGTAAAGCTGTTTACGGCATTATCAGTAGTGATATTCAATGCGCCAAATCTACCGTCAGGTTGTACAGCAGTAAGTGTCATTAATTTTCCTGAAGATTTATGTGATGCAATTAACTGATCGATTGGGATATCGCTCAATCCATCACCATATGTTAACATAAAAGGTTCGTTACCAAGATACTCAGCCGCTCTTTTTACTCTTCCTCCCGTCATCGTATCGAGCCCTGTATCCAAAACTGTGACTTTCCACGGCTCACTACTGTTTTTTAGAACCTTCATGCTGTTATTGGAAAGGTCAAACGTGACATCACTCTGATGGATAAAATAGTTGGCGAAAAACTCTTTTATCATGTAACATTTATAGCCACCCAAAATTATGAAATCATTGAAACCATAAGAACTGTAAATTTTCATGATATGCCATAGCATCGGTTTTCCACCAATTTCTACCATCGGTTTTGGCTTTAAAACTGTTTCTTCACTTAGGCGGGTACCATAACCTCCTGCGAGTATCAGAACTTTCATTAGTTTGATTTAAATATTGAATTCAGAATGCAAATTAGAAGAGAATTTTGAATGCCAAGTGAAAGTCTTTGTTTTTTTTAGAAAAATCTTCGAAATCATGGTTTTGAATATTGTAAAAATATGCGATTGAGCTGAGTCAGTGTAAGACACTTGATAATAAAACAATTAGCTTAACAATAGGCGTAATTTTTTAAATAATGTAACTAATAGATTGATGTTTTCATCTGGTATAAACAAAGGCTTTTTAATCAACTCTGCTGCAAAATGATTTGATGATTATCGAATGTTCAATTGATTGTGCTTTAAAAAATCTTTACATAAAAAATTCTCAATATATCAGCTACTAATGCATCCTGATCCTGATGTTGCTATCAGTTTTGAGATCGATAAGTGAGTAGCGCTTGTTTCTTTATTGACTCCTGATTATTCCTTTTATGAGAATAATAAAAAATCTTTTTGAAAGTATTACACCGGGTCTGTAAAAGATTGAAGAGATGGCATACTTTATTGCTGATGTGTGCTTACCAGCGGAGTTCGACATTGACCCAAGATAAAGAAATGTAGAAGCCTTCATAAAAGGGTAATATTTCTTATACC
Source organism: Bacteroidota bacterium (assembly GCA_038525605.1). Taxonomy (GTDB): domain Bacteria; phylum Bacteroidota; class Bacteroidia; order Cytophagales; family Cyclobacteriaceae; genus JANSWY01. The sequence continues at coordinate 3,637 of JBCBHL010000350.1, read as the reverse complement.
TGGTATATTGCTGAGGAAAAGACGTCACTTTAGAGAGTATGTAATTTTTGGCATCTTCCAGCTTCTTTATGCTCATATTTTGCATCGATCTGTCGGAGTGAATCAAAATCGCACTATTGACTTTATTAATTCTTCCGATATATCCGACATCATTTAATACCCTCAACCAGTAATCCCAATCTTCTGACCCAACTGCCTTCAGGTCGAAACGATGTTTTTGATAGACAGACCGGGCCATAAATACACCATTGCAGGCAAGAAAATTACCTCTGGCCATCGACTTAAACGGATTGTCAGGCAGGTACAGGTCAGTCCCTGTTGTGCGATTGTTGTTTTCATCTACAAACTCATATAGGTTGTGAAAAAAGAGATTGTCAACATTATCATCGATGAAGTTCTTTGCATCCTGTAAACAATTTGTATGTAGCAGATCGTCAGAATCCAATAAAATCGCATAGTCTCCTTTTGCTAAATCCAAGCCTCTGTTCCTCGAATAGGATCGTTCATAGTTTCGATCATTTCTGAAAAACCGAACTTTTCCTGTTGCTATATAATCTGCCAATACTTCTTCTATATTATCAGTAGAGTCATTGTCAACAATCAATACTTCAAAATCCTGAAACTGCTGAGTCATTACACTATTCAGTGTATTGGTGATAGTCTTAGCCCGATTGTAGGTAGGAATGATGACAGAAAATAATGGAGAACTCATGATTCTTGCAGCAGGTTTAGGTATTTGTCCATTGTCTCTTCGTTCACGGAGAATTTTTCCAATACAGTTTGATTCAGATTTTCGCCAAGCTGGGAGATGTGTTTTGGATCATTATATAGCTCTTGTATGATTTCTTTGGCTTCTTTTGCAAATTCATCAATATCACATAAATAGCCATTAATTCTATGTAGAATGTAATCATCGAAATCTCCCACTTTTTTACAAACGATGGCGGATTTACTAAGTAGTGCCATTTCTTTTACCGCGCTATTACTGGCTTCAGTGATAGATGGATGAATGATCAAATCCGAAGCTGCCATGTAGTCCAGAAAATCAGTTCTAAATCCAAGCATAGTCACCGCTTCAGTAAGACCATGTTCACGGATGTAACTTTCTATGCGCTCTTTTTCAGGCCCCTCATCTAATATGTAAAGATGCAGATTTAAATTTTCTGACAGAAGTTCTTTTACCAGTGGTAATACAATGATATGCCTCTTCAGCGGGATTAATCTCGAAACCATGATTAACCTGAGTTTTGCCGGGGTTGCCTTTTTGATTTCTTCTACAGCATCGGTATCCGGCTTCCCGTATTGAGCAAAATCATAAATGTAAGGAATGATTGATAGTTTTGATTCCCGAACATTTTCCTGATTTAGCATACCGTTATAAACCCCGGAAGATGGTACCACTATTTTTCTGGCAAGCAGGTTAATTAACCGATCACCAAATTTTTCATTTTTATTAACTACAGCACTCTTCTGCTGGGATTTACTGAAGAATTTAAAATGATGCCGAAAACAGATAACCTTAGCACTCATAAAATACTGAGCAATCACTCCAATAAGATTGGCCTGTTGTAAATTGGAAAAAACGAATTTGATCTTATGCTTCCTGGTAAATTGTATGAGAAATAATATCTGCCGAGCGTAGTATATTAAAGCATTACCTTTCTTGATTGGGGTGCTGTAGGTTTTTACTCCCAATTTGTCGAGCGTTTCGTGAATTTTTCCACGCTCTATGTGACTCAGGAAGGAAACATCGATACCTTGTTTAACTAACTCTTCAAGCAGGGTTTCGATAGCAACTGATCTCTTATTCGAAGGGTAATAGAATAGGACTCTTTTTTTCAAATCAGATTTATTTACAGCTCTCTAGGTTAAATCTTCAAGATTTTTTGGGGATTATCCCAATATACTTATCTTCAAATGCCACTATAATTGGTTCAATACCCAGCTCTTCGCTAAATTCCTGAAATGCAATATTGTCATTTATATCGTCGGAGATGAATATACCATTGCTATTCAGATGTTTCCATAATAGTGGATATGCCCATTTTCTTCCAACGTATGTCTTGTCACTATCGTAATGGCATAAGTCAATGCTTGAATTTGTTCCGAATGCAATTTTTAGTCCTTGCCTGTCAGGTTTCCTGATCAGTGTCCATTTCTTTTTTAATTGATCAGGGATTACACAGCCTACGAATTCTTCATTGCCCATTTTGGGATAAGGCATGTCAGTACTTATTAAATGCGTTTTCTGGTCTGTTAAGGCTAGCAGGATGGCCATCGAGGACCAGCCGTGAGCTACACCAGTTTCGATTACCTTTTGTGCCTTTGACGCTTTTGCCAGGTTATAAAGCAGGTTGATATCTCCACCAAAGCCCATTTGTACGGGAAGTGAAGACTCTATTTTTTGACCTTCCTGCATCTCTTGCGGAAATTCTTTGGCTACATCCACAAATTCATGATTTGGGAATAATTTGTTAACAGCTTCAACATTTGAGATAGCTCTTGCTTTACACCATTCAGTAGCGTCCTTTAGTGTAGCTTCTTTTGGGTTGGGAAATAGCCTTAATTTAAAAAGGTAAATTAGCTGAGGGTACATTACAGGCCTTTTCAGGAACCATAAAAATGTCTTAATTTTCTCCAATTCTGTAATATTTAAATACAAAGAAAATTGTTAATTGTACACTTCGCAAAGATTTTATATATAATCTGCTTCATTTTAAATAATAACATATAAGTATGAACAAAATTAAGTTTATTTTTCTCAATTTTTTTTTGACTTTTGTGAAAAAAAAATAACTAAACTAAGTAATCTTTTAATCAATGTATTGATTCTTATTTCTATAAATTAGCTTGTTACTATAATTGATTTTACAGATGAGATTTATTCCGAAAAAAGTAAACATCTTAATTAAAACTCCAATAAATGATTTCTTTTTAGGAAGAAAATTCGTCTTCCATCATTTGCAAAAATGTGGGGGAAGTAGCTTAAAAGACAGTTTGGAGTCTCATTTTATTCTAAAAAAAGACTATTCATACAACGGAGAGTCGAGAATAAGTATCAGCAAGTTAAGACCTTATGAAATGATTGTTGGACATTTTGAAATGGAAAACACGCAGATATTTGATAGATATCCGGAATTATTGTCCGATCGTAATACTTTTTTATTTACTATGGTTAGGGAGCCTCTCCAGTTAAAAATTTCATTATTCTATTATTGGAAGAAAAGAAACTGGCTGGAAGGTGATGCAGACTTATTTACTTTTTTGAGGAAAAAGAATAATTATTTATCGTTTTTGTTAGGTTGTAGTGAGTCAAATTATAAGGACGTATTATCTCGATATGATTTTATAGGATTGATTGAAAAGTACGAGGAAAGTCTCGATATTTTATCCTCTAAGATCAATAGAAAAATTACCGCGGGACAGGTGGTAAATGCTTCTGCCAGAGATCGGCAGGATCTCGAAATTGATGACCTATTCAGAAAGGAATTTGCACAGTCAAATGAGTTAGATTATAAGATTTATGATTATGTAGAAAAGCAATTCTTTCAATTTCATAGATAGAATGTAGGACTACAATAATAAAGTCGCAGGTAGTGCTATGACTATGGATCTTTATTATTGTAGTCCTACATTC
>JBCBHL010000349.1:0-7657 GCA_038525605.1 Bacteroidota bacterium | reverse complement strand
GATATAGGCAATATCATGTCCTATTATTTTGAAGGATGTTCCTGTGGTCTACACTTTACCGAAGGCCAATTTCAAAATAATAGGACATGATATTGCCTATATCAGGATCATAGTAATCACCATTCGCATCCTTTCCCTCATAGACGTACGCACAATTCCTGATCCACACAATGTCTGCTCTGTCAAGGATATAAGGATCAGCAGGTGTATCACAGATTCCATCTCCGGTTGTTTCGCAGTTGGATTGATCAGCCAGCTCCTCCGTAGGAAAATCGTCGGGGTTGAATGTATGAGCCAACCCAAAAAAGTGACCTGCTTCATGGGCAAATGATCCGGTATTGACGCACGCCTGTGCCATGTACATCTGTTTATTGGCATTCGTTATGCTACCAGCGATCCCACAGCCTCCGGCCATTTCCTCATCAAACATCGAAAATAAATAGAGATTGATTCTATTTTCCTTGTCATATTTAGAAGACATTTCTACTAGTTCCTCCTCTGTTGAAATGACATCAAACTGGTAGTTTTCAATGTAAAACACTTCACCTACTTCGAAATCTATCCCAATTGGTTCATAGTATGCGCCGGTAGCAATAATGGCATTTCTAATTTCTGTCAGCCTACCAGCATCTACAGCGGGGTTTCCTGCCTGATCAGTTGTGATGTGCAGTGTAACTAAAAATTTCTTGTTAACCTTTTTAATGGGTGAATCTAAAATGACTTCATCCGGAACATCGCCCGTGCTCATTAATGACATCAACCAGATCAGTGCAATCCAATATTTCATAGTCTTGAAGGTTTAAGGATAATTTGCCTGTATTTTTCCAATGTAAAATTGACGGATTGTCAGCACAATAAAAGTAAATAGTTGGGACATTTAGTAGACATCGACCTGGTAGATGGTAATCAATTGAAAGTATCAGTTTAATTTGAGACCTTAAGATACCAATTGGTTTATGATAAGGTGTATAGTGTATGCGGCAGTAATTTTGCTGTTGACTGGAAATTTATATGGGCAGATTGCTGATCAAACGAAGGGTTGTGCACCCTTAACAGTTAATTTTTCCACATCTAATGCTGTCAACTACTGGGATTTTGGGAATTCTACTTCCGCCAGTAATGATGTCAGCCCGTCGGCAGTATATACAAGAGCCGGAAATTATGTGGCAATATTGTACGATAGGGCTGGTGGAACTGAGATCGGCAGAATCGATATCACAGTTTATGATTTGCCAGACCTGGGGCTTACGGTCGATTTAAGTAGCGGTTGTGCACCGCTGGATGTAAATTTCACTCCTGATATCCAATTAGCCAATGAATTGAAAATTAACTCATTACAATGGGTCTTTGGTGATGGAAGGACTACTTCTGGCAATTCAACGCAAGCACACACTTATCAAAGCGGAGGGAATTACAATGTTTCTCTCCAGCTGGAAACCGACATTGCTACCTGTAATGTTCAGCAGGTTTTCACCTCTGTGGTCGAAGTATTTGATGCGCCGGCTGTTGATTTTTCAATCAGTCCTGATCCTCCTTCTTCCTGTACGGCACCTTTTACAATTTCTTTGGAAAACAATACGACAGATGTTTCAAGCCTCACATATAGCTGGGATTTTGGAAATGGTCAAACCAGTAATTCCGCTAATCCTCCTGATGTCACTTACACCAGCGAAGGAACTTTCGACATAGTTCTGACCGCTACCAATGCGAAAAATTGTTCTGCAAGCATCACCAAAACTGTTAATGTGGGAAGCCCTGTAGGGATCATCAATGTACCCGATACACTCTGTCTGGATGTAGGAGTAGTTTTTGAGTACTTTGGAGCAAATAGGGTCACTTGGGGATTTGATACAGATGCACAATATTATGATAACGACGAAAGAAGGTATGAAACCATCACCTCTTCAAGAGAAAAAAGCATAGAAATATTTTACCGGACACCAGGGTTGAAAACTATTATGCTTGAAACCAACAATGGTGGATGTGTGAACACGGTATCAAAGCAAGTGTTTGTACAACAGTTACAGATAAACCCTGTCACGTTACCGGAAAGCAGCTGCGAGAACCCAGTGGACGTGATTCATTCTGTGACTACAGATGCTAGCGCACCGACTTTCAACTGGAGTTTTTATGACGGCAGTACTTCTACAGATCAGTCGGCAACTGTGAGTTACCTGGATGATGGAAATGTTTATGGTACTACAGGCTTGTTTAATGAATATGTTGATACCACCCATGTTGTCCCCGTCATTGTGACTTCAGGAACGACTGGTTGTTATGATACAGCTTGGACTACATTTCGGCATTATCCGCTCAATGCCAAAGTTCTTTTGAAAACTGCTGATGCCAGCGGGTGTGCACCTGATTTAACGATCGAATTTTCAAACGGGACACTTGAAAATACAGAAGATCCTTTTACCCTGGCTACCTGGAACTTCGGTGATCCCTCAGCTTCACCGTTGACTTTGACGGGTACAGACGTTCTGAACGATGTTTCTCATACTTACAGTTATCCGGGCAATTATGAAGTCACTCTCTATATCGAAAATCAAAGTGGATGTTCTTCCACATCGTATCCTGTGGAGGTTAGCGTAGGGCTCGATGCAAGTGCATTGATAGATTTTAGTGCAAATAGGACAACTGCGTGCCCCGGGGAAGCAATAGAATTTACACCGGACTTTTCAGGATTACCAGCAGGAACAACAGTCAGTGCCTGGCATTTTTACACAGAAGGCAAACGGTCTTTTAACGAAGTGAATGCTTCTCCTGCGACATGGATTTATTCATTCGAATCTGGTCTGCAGGATGTTACCCTGGAGGTGGAAATCAACGGTTGTCTGTCCTCTATTACCAAAAATGACTATATCGATATTACCGGGGCAGTCGCGGAAATAGCTTACGATCGGTCTTGCGAAAAACCTTATGAGATCAATTTCGAAAGTAATTCTACCTCAGGCTCTGGGACTTTGGATATTTTATGGGATTTTGGTGATGGAATGATCAGCAGTGACACAAAAGTAACGCATACTTACGGCAGTGAAGGTCTTTACACGGTGACACTTACTGCTTCAGATGGAGGAGGATGTGCTGCGACAATAGATCAAACTGAAATTCTAATTGTAGAACCCAAAGCAGTATTAACAGTTGATCCATTAGTTTGTGCAGGTAAGGAGTTGAAGATGGATGCCTCTGGTTCACATGGTGTAGGTTGCCGAGGATATACATATCGCTTTCCAACTTTTGATCAAAGACCGATTACATGGGATAAAGATACTTTTAGCGTTACTTTGCCAGAGGCTGACTTGGCCAATATCGGTTCTGGTATTGCTGAAAAACATGAACTTCAACTGATTATTACTGATGAGCTGGGCTGTAAGGATACAACAAGTGTTGAGGTGCAGCCTTTTGCTATTCAGGCCAAAGGATCAGCTAATTTAACCAGGGCCTGCCTACCCCAGGAGATTGTGCTGACTGACTCTACGCTTTCCGATGCGCCGATAGCTTCATGGACATGGGGGTTTTCAAATGGTGACACGATCAGATCAACTACCTCGGGAGATGCCACGTTTTTATTGGGAGCGGCTCCACCCAATGATAGAAAATTTTATGCAACACTGGAAGTAGAGGATATCAATGGTTGTAAAAGCGGCATTGGTGATACGCTGATCACGATTGATTGGTATCGCCTCAGAAGTAGGATATCAGTGTCAGAGGATGAAATTTGTGTTCCTGCATTGGTGGAATTTACTGCAAACGATGACAGCAGAAATGGTTCGAACCTTAGCTTTGATTGGGATTTTGGTAACGGGATAGTAGGCGATTCGATTTTTGAAACGGTGAGATTCGAAAATGAAGGTGATTTTGAAGCTAAACTGATTTTTACCGAGCAGTCCAGTGGTTGTTATGATTCGCTTTTCACATCGATATCAGCACAGGCAGCACCGATCGCAGCTTTTGAAACAGATGTCGACTCATTGACCGTCTATTGCAATCCGCAGACGATCACCTTTAACGATACTTCTTTTGCTAATGCTGGTATCACCAGTCTTCAATGGGACTTTGACAATGGAGAGTCGAGCGATCAATCAGTGTATACTACCACATATACCAAAGGAACTTACGATGTAAGCTTAACTGCCGCAACTTCCAATGGTTGTGAAAACACCACTAAGAGAACTTTTGAAATTGTGGGCCCGGAAGGAGATATTCGAGTGAGTGATCAGGTGCTCTGTAAGGGCCAGACCGTAACTTTTGAATTGGCCGATACTGTTGATATCACTTCGTTTGAATGGTTTTTCGGTGATGGCACCAGTGCGATGGACGTGAGCCCAATAGACCATACCTATGATTTTGTGCCCGTTTCAGGAAATACGTTGGCACAATTGATCCTAAGATCTAATGAGTGTACCAGAACAGTTGAGACGCCAATAGACTTTCATATTGTGGAGGCAGGATTTAGCATCAATGATGGAATTGATACGGTGATTTGTACGCAGGAAAATAGTCCGTTTATATTCATTGACGAGTCTGTCAATGCTGAAATCCACAGCTGGGATTTTGATGATGGATTCACCAGCGATCTGCAGAATCCTACCCATCAGTATGGAGATGCTGGAATTTTCACAGTGACACAAATCATCGAAAATGCAACCTGGGGTTGTCGTGATACCATCAGCAGACAGGTAGTGAGTGCAGAGGCACCTGATACCAGAATAACTGCCTCAGCTGATTCGATTTGTCTTGGTGAGACAGTCGAACTCTTGGTTCAAAATATCAGAATAAGTAGTAACTATTCCTGGACGCCTGAGAGCAACTTTGCTGATCCCAGTGCTACTAATGTATCATTCGAGCCGGAGAATTCTTTGATTGTTTCACTGACTGAGGCTGATAGTAATAGTTGTGTCACGACAGTGGAAAAAGAAATTACCGTTGTGCAGCCATTTGAGTTTGCTGATTGGGAAACCACGATAAAGCTCGGAGAAAGTGTCGCATTACCAATAGAATTAGATCCTTTTTATGATTTTGAACTAAGCCCCAATATCGGATTGAGTTGTGAAAACTGTAGCTTTCCTGAAGTTTCACCTGAAGAAGATATTACATATGAATTGACTATTACTGATCGGTTTAGTTGTTTCAGCGATCGTTACAACCTAACTGTTATTGTGATTCCACCCGCGTTTATCAGCATGCCCGATAACTTTTCTCCAAATGGCGATGGAGCAAATGATGTGGCATATATGGGTGGAAGGTTCATAGATAGGTTGATCGAATACAAAATTTTTAACAGATGGGGTGAGTTATTATTTCATACTGATGATCCTGATTTGGGTTGGGATGGCACTTTCAATGGAAGGGCACAAAATGCAGGTGTTTATGTTTACAAAATAAGGGCTGTTTCCGATGATGGTGAAACAATCTTTAAAGAAGGATATATTAATCTGATAAAATAAAGACCTTTGGACGTCAGGGAACTTTTAAATGATATTGGTACTTAGAGCTATTTACTTAGTTTACTAAAAAGAGAGCTTTAGCAGGAATCAGATTTGATATGTTTAATGCAAACTATTGAAAATTATGAAAATCCTAAAAATATAATGTTCTCTCAATCGTTTTAAATACAGTTTAAACTAAGATAATTCTACTTCAAATCTATTTTGTTACAATCTGCTAGTCAATATTTATATATTTGCTGTCAGTATCTATAAGTCACTTAGATGAGAATTATCATTGCAGGCGCAGGAGACCTAGGGTTTCACCTTGCTAAGTTGCTCGCATTTGAAGAGCAGGATATAGTGTTAATTGATTTGGATAGCGATGTACTCGAACATGCTTCAAATCATCTGGATGTAGGGACAATCAAAGGCAGTTCTACCTCGTACAAAGTATTGGATGAGGCAGGGATTGGCAAGGCAGACTTGCTGATTTCGGTCACCCAATCAGAGGAAACGAACATTGCTACCTGCATCATCGGAAAAAACCTGGGAGCTAAAAGAACTGTTGCCAGAATCAGTAATACCGAGTTTCTTCATTCCAGAGAAAAACTTGATCTCAAAACGATAGGAATTGATGAAATTATTTCGCCAGAGTCACTGGCAGCACGGGAGATTAAACGTTTGCTAAGAGATGCTGCCCTCACGGATACTTTTGATTTTGAAAAAGGCATGTTATCACTCATCGGTATAACCGTCGATGAGAAGTCCGAATTAAACGGTAAAACACTTACTGAAACTGCTTATTTGAATCCCGACCATAACTTTACAACAGTTGCTATTCTTCGGGACAATAAGACCATTATTCCGCACGGCGATAACAAGTTTCAATTGAATGATCACGCTTATTTCATTGCTCAGCCTGATGGCGTGGGAACGGTAATGGATCTATCCGGAAGAGAGAGGACTATTATCAAAAATATCATGATTTTGGGCGGAAGCAAAGCTGGTTTTAAAACGGCAAAAGAGCTTAGCAAGAAGTATAAAATTAAATTGATAGAACAGGATAAACAGAAGTGTTTTGATCTGGCAGATTCACTTTCAGATGTCATGATAATCAATGGCGATGGAAGAGATGTGGAATTACTGGAAGAGGAGGGAATATCTGAAATTGACGCTTTCATTGCGCTTACAGGTAATTCTGAAACGAATATAATTTCATCTTTAGTAGCAAAAAATAAAGGGGTGAGAAAGACAATCGCCCTGGTTGAAAATATGGATTATATCCATCTTTCTCAAAATATAGGTGTTGATACCCTAATCAATAAAAAGCTGATCGCTGCAAACTTTATTTTCAGATATATCAGGAAAGGTGAGGTGATAGATCTTACCAGTATTCATGGCGTTGAGGCAGAGATTCTGGAGTTTGAAGTGAAGCCCGGATCAAAGATTCTGGAACATGAATTAAGAAACCTTGATATACCGAAGACAGCCATTATAGGTGGGGTAATCAGAAGAGGGAGAGGATTGGCAGTGCGGGGGAACTTCCGTTTCGAACCCAAAGATCGTGTCGTAGTACTGAGTAAAATGGAATGCATCCATAAAGTTGAAGCCTTTTTTAAATGAGACTTAACTACAGGGTTATATTGCATATACTGGGCATCCTGATTACTATCAACGGTGGCTTTATGCTCTTAACTCTCATATTTAGTGGGAAAGAGGATTTTTACGGTATTCTCTTGGCCGGACTCATAACCACTTCAGTGGGAGGAGGCCTCTTTTTTCTCACCAAGAACTTTAGTAACAGAGATGTAAAAAAGAAAGAGGGATACCTTATCGTGACAGCCGGTTGGCTGATCATGTCAATTTTCGGTACTTTACCCTACCTGTTGACCGATACAATTCCTGAATATACCAATGCTTTCTTCGAAACCTTATCAGGGTATTCTACTACCGGAGCGACGATATTACAGGATATCGAATCTCTTCCCAAGGGAGTACTTTTTTGGAGAAGTCTAACCCAGTGGATTGGAGGAATGGGAATTATCGTGCTGACGGTAGCGGTGTTGCCTATTTTAGGAATTCGCGGCTGCAGTTTATCAGGGGAAATCCCGGGAGCCTCCGCGACAAAAAGCTGCATTCCGCCAATTCCTAAAATAGGCAACACCGCTACCGTCAGCGATAGACCATTGTTGACAGAAAAAGGGGAAGCACGTCTACAAAAAAGT
>JBCBHL010000348.1:0-7675 GCA_038525605.1 Bacteroidota bacterium | reverse complement strand
CCTTGCCTCCAAAACCTATACGCGCTGGAGATGGAGATGCGCTCTCAAACTTAGAGGACAATATAGCGCAGGCCAGTTTCGCTGAAAGTTAAGCAATGACCGATGAAAGAATTAATACGGAGCACATGCTCAAATATCTTTTCTTTAGGGACACGACATTTGCTTATCCTTTAGCCTATGAACCAATCGAACAAAGGGGATTTCCTTATTATCAAGCTGATGATTCGGAAACTGAAATCGCGGAAAATGAAGAAAAAACGAACCTTTTGAAAAATCGGTTTATTTTGTCATTATTATTAAACGCAGATTTATCTACAGTGAAGTTTGATGACTTCACTAATCCGGGTTTTGGTTTAGGTTTTAGAATTTCCTACAGAATCACTGATAGGATTATGGTGAATGGAGGAATAACGAAAACCACAAAAATCTATGATGTAAACGATCGTGAAGATTACTCACTTTCTCCGTGGATTCTTGCAAATCAGGGCTGGCCTGAAAGTATCAGTGCCAAGTGTAACATTACTGAAATCCCGATTGGAATCCGATATGATTTAGTGAGACAACAAAACTGGAATCTGTACGGACAGCTGAGCTCAAGTACCTTTCTGATGGATAGAGAGATTTATGATTTTCAGTTAACAGAGGCCCAACAGCAAGCCGGATCCCGAGACAGATGGGAAGTGGAAAATAGAAGTAAGCACGCTTTTAATATAGTGGGAGCAACGGTTGGGTACGAAAGGTATTTAACCAGAAGATTAGGAGTAGGGCTTGAAGTTTACTGGCAAACTACATTAAATGGAATCGGAATTTATACTGTCAATCTAAATAGTGTGGGTAACCAGATTATGTTAAACTATAGGTTTTGATCAATCAGGATCATGAAAGCTCAAAATCTTATTTAGACTAAACATAGGTAATCAAGTGTCTCTTCTAACCAGTAGATACAATTCATTTTCCAAAGGTAAATAGCCGTGTTCATAGCAGAAAAAATAGACACTTCCCTCTTTAGTGGTATAAGTACTCGTATGATATTCAAAATCAAATCCACTGGCAATCAGTTTCGAACGATTTACTTTGATCTTCCCTTTTGGGTTTAATTCCTCAAGTATGCGACGGTTTTTTTTCAGTATGCCATTTACTCTTCTTACCATGTTGTTGACTGCTCCATTCTGCCTGTTGTTAAAGGAATTCCGGCAGGCATCAGAACAGAATTTCTTATCGGCTCTGCCAAAAATAGGTTTGCTACATTCAACACAGAATCTTTCAGTCTCCATAATCAATTTATCAGTATCCAAATATAAATGATATGTATAAAGTCTTAATTCAGATTCATGAAATATTTAAATGTAATCATTCAGGTCAGTAGGAATATGAGTGATAATAGCATAAAAAAAATTGGATTATCATTATTAGTAACTGTAGTCATGCTTTTAGGTGCTTGTGAAAATGCGGTTCCGGAGGTTGAAGCTGAGTTTACAGTGACAATCAGAAATCTTTTTACGCAAGGTCCTCCAATGGTTCTATCGGAAGGTGTTTTCTACACGCATGAAGACGGATTCCCCTTATTTTTCACTTCATCGATGGACTATGGTGAGGGGCTGGAACTACTTGCCGAAGATGGTATAGCCGATCAGCTACTAACGAGTTTGGAAAAAAATAAATATGTGAATGTCGCTGGTGACTTTATCGATATCTTACCAGGAGAGAGTGTATCATTTAAATTTACTGCGAAATATGGAGAGTTTTTTAATCTGGCAACCATGTTTACAGCCTCTAATGATGCCTTTTACTCATTTGATGAAGAAGGAATCTTTCTTTTTGAAGCAGACGGTACGCCACTCAATGGAGATATTACTACTAAAATATGGTTGTGGGATGCTGGGACAGAACAAAATGAGCCTCCATTTGAAGGTGTCAATCAACCAACAAACCCACCGATGATCGATGCAGGTGTCGAAACAATGGAAGGTGTTAGACTATTGGTTGATGATAGATTTCCTGGCAAAAACGAAGTAATTCAGGTATTGATAGAAGGAAGAAAATTATAAAATGAGGGTAATTTTATTCGCGATAGCATTGGTTTTTTGCTCCACAGCAATAATGGCGCAGGGTTGTAGTGATGCTGGTTTTTGTACAATGGGGGCAATGAAGCCTGATCAGAATTTTGACAAAAAGGTCAATTTTAAGTTGAGAAGTGCCAATATCACCTACTACCGAGGAGAGTCAACACAGACACCAGTAATTCATTCTGTCACTGCTGATCTAAACTTTGGACTAACAGATAAGTTCGGCGTTCAGGTAAAAATACCCTATGTGGCGATCAGAAGTGGAAGGCTGGGAGAAAACGAGGGCATAGGAGATATTTCGCTCGCACTCACCAGAAACATCAAAAGAACCAATCGTTACGATATCAATTTCACATTAGGAGCTAAAATCCCGACAAATAATTCGAATGCTAAAGATGAGGATGGCCTGTCACTTCCCGGTTATTATCAGACAAGTCTGGGGAGCTATGATGTGGTAGCAGGAGTTTCTTATCTTTCCAGTAAATGGCTTTTCGCATTTGGTTACCAGCAGGCACTAACAAACAGTGGCAATGAATTTACCTGGGGGGAGTGGGTGACTTTTGCAGATAGAGAGTATTTAAACGGTTATGATGTAGGCATTGGATTGCGTCGAGGCATTGACTTAATGTTCAGGGCAGAACGCAACTGGCGATTTGTGAATTACTCACTGAATGTAGGCATACTGCCGATTTACAGAATTTCCAAAGATCAGGGGATTATAGAGACCAATGAAGATGGTGGCATTGTCGATACAACCGGACTGGCATTTTCTTCCCTGGTAGGTTTAACTTATCATTTAGATATTGCCAGCAGCGTGAAAATAATTTATGGATATAAATTCCTGGACAGAGATACAAACCCCGATGGATTGACCAGGGACAATGTAGTCACTTTTTCTTATCAACTAAGGTTTTAAAAGAAAAATGGAGTGCGAAATCACACTCCATCTATTAACCACCAACTAACTAAAAAAACTACTAACTGATCGTAAGCTGATTACCATCAGTCGCTATATTAAAATTTACCAAATCACTTCGTGCCGGACCTTGAGTTACTGTGCCTTTCCAGTCAAACTTCGAACCATGACAAGTACAGGTCGCTTCTGCTCCTCCAAATACCCATGCTCTGGAACATTGAGAGTGTGTACATACAGATGTAAAAGCTCTGATTACTCCCTGCCAGTTTACCAGGATGATGTTTTCATCGGGGTGTAAAACCCATCCCCCTTCAGAATTTAATACATCGAAAGGTGCCTGAGAAAGATCAATAGTTACTTCAGAATCAAGCATAGGCTCAGGTAAATCATCAGAACATGCCGATAATCCCCCTACTACTGTAATAGTTACTAATGCCCCTGCTTGTTTTAAAAACTCTTTTCTTTTCATTTAAGTATTACTTTGCTTGCAGTCATTGCCTAAAAGCAGGAAAATGCGAAAAGGTTGCGTCGTAGAAATAATTATTAAAAGCTTTTTTTAAATTCGCTGATCAAGAATCAAAAGTGCCAACCGTGGTTTAGTTGAAATTCTTTTATTAAATTGAATGTACCTTTTCATGATGCAATACTTGCATCTAATAAATAATGGAAAATGAGAATTTTTTTTGCGCTGGTTTTAGTTTTATGCTCTCTCAAAGTCTTTTCGCAAGGGTGTAGCGATGCAGGCTTTTGTACAATGGGTGCTATGAGACCAGACCAGACCTATAGCAAAAAAATAGACTTGAAACTGAGATCTGTAGAATACAATTTCTATAGAGGTAAGACAACTACTACACCAATCGTTTATGCCCACACACTTGAGTTCAATGCCAGCATCAATACGATGAATACACTTCAAATAAAGGTTCCTTACATGCATGTAAATGGTAATCTGGGTAGTAATCAGGGATTAGGTGATATTTCGCTCAGCTATACCAGGAGTTTGAAACCGGTAAATGGCTGGAATCTCAGCGGGACATTTGGAATCAAAATTCCAACAAATAATTCCAACAGGGACTTTAGCAGCGAGAATACACTAAATAATGACGTGCCACTGCCCATGTACTATCAGGTAAGCTTAGGATCTTTCGATGTAGTGGCTGGTGCATCATTACTCAAAAGAGACTGGCTGCTGGCTACCGGAATACAAATGGCACTTACAGAGAATGAAAATCGATTTTCAATCAGTGACTGGTCGGGATACCCAAGTCAGGGATATCTGAGAAACTACGATGAAGGTAGAAACCTCAAAAGAGGAACGGATATTATGTTACGGATCGAGCGGAATTTTAGGTTTGTCAATTACAATTTTTCTATTGGTCTGTTGCCGATCTATCGGATTACCAGAGATGAAGTGTTTCTGCCAGATAGAAACGAGCGGGTCAAATTACCCGGCACTACCGGCCTGGCACTTTCCACACTGGTGAGTTTTGGCTACAGTTTAGACGTTAGAAATAAATTGAAATTGATCTACGGATACAAGATTACCGACAGGGAAGTAAACCCTGATGGACTCACCAGGGACAACGTACTATCAATCAGTTACATCTATCAATTCTAATTCACTCAGAAATCAGTTAAGCTTGATGTAGTCCAAAATGAAATCATCAATATACTGAGCAGCTAGCTTCTTCGCGATGATCTCATTGTTTTTATCAACAATATAAATTTGAGGAGTAGAATCCACATAATAATAATATCCAGCATTTGAAAAGCCTTTTGTGTCACCCAATATCAAGCCTTTTACCTGATATTTATCTACAAACTTTTGCCATTCTTCCTTATCCTCAGAGAGGTTCATCGTAATCAACTCCGCCGACACATTCGAGTCCTTCAATGCATTATATGCCGTCATAACTTTAGGAATCGACTCCTTACAGTGACCACAACCACTGTCATAAAAAAAAACAATTTTATAATCTTTATCAGTAGCAGCGTATGGATCAGAGATCAGGTCGCCCGTCAGTGTTTCCGATTTGAACAGTGGTGCTTTCTTGCCAATTAAGATAGGCTTTAGCCTTTCACTATTTTGCTCCATCCTCGTTAGGGTAGTTTCATCTATCCAGTAAGCCTTTCCGGTACTGTAGTAGTTCTCAATCATATGGACATACACAGCATCCATACCCATTTGTTTCGAGGTAGCATATTTATTAGTAAGTGTTACCACAAGGTATCTGTATACTACAGTGTCAATCTCCTGAGAAAGAATAGTATCTATTGCCTTACTGACAGAATCAGGTAAACTGTAGACCAATTTTTCAAAATACTCGTTGATCTTTGCATCAAATATCGGATTTCTGATCGTTCCCGGATTGTTAAAGTCTGTTCCCTCCCAGTATAAACTCTTATATTTACGAAATCTATATTCATTCGCTTGCTCTTCAGCCATCTCCGAAGGAGCTTCGATACTCTCCGGTCTAAGTATCAAACTGAGTATCTCTGCGAAAAAAGTCCCTTTATTTTTTGCTTTTTGAGACCTTTGATACTCCTGCACCTCATCATTGACAGATCTCAGTTTGTCGATCGTTGCAACGCTGTCCGCACCCGTCAAATACTTAAGCCTATTACTCAATTCGCTGCCTGTAGATTGGAAAGCAGACATTTTATTTTGATATTCGAAGAAAAGCTCATTCTCCGGAGAACCCTTCACTTGCATAGCTGCATTTATATTTTCAATGCTCGTACTCAGCTCAAAATCATCTTCATTTACCAATAACTCAAAGAACAGATTACCCGGCGTATACACAAAGTACATCCCCGGTGTTAGATTCTTCACCCCCTGGAATACTGCTTTATTGTTCATTACAGTAGCCGTATCTTCAATGTAGGTTTTTTCTCCAATGTAATATCCCAGATAAGAAATCGTGTCAGTCCACCCATCTACAGTGACCTCAATACGGTGACCATCAGCACCTTTTTGGCCAAATGCAAATACATTCAGCAGCAATAGCAATACCAGTGAAAAAGTAAGTTTTAAAAACATCGAAGACTTCATCATAAAAACAAATGTTTAGATATCCGAAAGCAAATATAATGAGAAGGAAATTGTGCAAAACAAAATTGATCATCATAAATCAGACGATGCGCCATTATTTTAAGCAGGCATTAATATAAACAACTTCTTGAAAACATAATCCGTGATACTACCAGTAAGCCTATCTGGCAACTCATGTAAATCTTTGTTGGAAATTCACTCCTTCAACCATTATCAATTCTCTCATTTAATCAATACTGTTTATCTTAACACAAAATTTGGACCAGTTTCAAACAAACAATATGTATAAATCAGTAATACTTACCGCAATCCTATCAGTATTTTGCCTGGCCGTTTTTGGACAAGATGATAAAATCCCCGAAGTAGACTGGGATGAGTTGAACAAAACCAAACCCTGGGAGACCACCGAATTATACAAAGAAGTCCCAAAAGTAAATCCCGGTTCCGAGAGAAATATACCCTCCGATGCGATTCCACTGTTTACAGGGTCCGATCAAAATATGTGGCAAAAGCCACAATCGATCATTGCAGTCGGCATGATGCAATTTGCCCCTATGATCAAAACTATGAAATCAGAATATACTACCGAACCAGCAGAATGGAAAGTAGAAAACGGTGAGTTAGAAGTTGTTGCCGGCAAGGGGCCCATTGCAACTAAAAAAGCGTTTGGCGATATACAGCTACATATCGAATGGCTCACACCAAAAGCAGAAGGTAAAAGCGGTCAGCAATATAGTAATAGTGGTGTTATTTTTATGGGATTGTATGAAGTCCAGATTCTCAACTCATACGAAAACGAAACCTACTCAAACGGACAGGCAAGCTCAGTTTACAAACAACATATACCATTAGCAAATGCCTCCCGACCTCCTGGAGAATGGCAGGAGTATGATATCATTTTCATGGCACCAAAGTTTTCAGAAAAAGGAAGTTTGTTATCGCCCGCCAGAATTACAGTGCTGCACAATGGTGTATTGGTACAAAACAATGTCGAATTACTGGGACCAACATGTTATATAGGTACCCCTTACTATGTAGCCCATCCGGAGAAGCTACCACTCATTCTTCAGGATCATGGAGATCCTGTGAAGTTTAGAAATATTTGGGTAAGAGAACTCTGAGCGAATGGAGAACGAATTCATCACATGGCAGGATTTTGAAAAAGTCAAGTTAAAAGTAGGAACGATTATCCACGCAGAAGTATTCAAAGAAGCAAGAAAGCCCGCTTATAAGTTGAAGATAGATTTTGGAGAATTCGGAATCAAAAAAACTTCAGCCCAGATAACAAAACGCTACACCACGGAACAGTTGATCAACAAACAAGTAGTAGCAGTCGTCAACTTCCCACCAAAGCAAATAGCCAATTTTATGAGCGAATGCCTCATATTGGGAGCTTTAGGAGAGGCCGGAGACGTTACGCTGCTGACACCAGATGCGGAAGTTACCAATGGATCTGATATTGCATAACCCTTCAACGTATTAATTCATAATCCCGACGATTCAGGGTTTTATTTTTTGTAGGAGTGCGGCTAATGGCATTTCATGGTAGAGTTTGTCCCGGCAGTCACTCATACTCCTCGTCCTCCTATGTCGTCCTGTGGGGTATCCGTTCCATCCGGACTAGGGATGGGTGTATGGTTT
>JBCBHL010000347.1:0-7692 GCA_038525605.1 Bacteroidota bacterium | reverse complement strand
GATCAGTTAAGTTCCTCAGTTTTGTCTGATAGTACAGTTTTTACCTGTTCAGAGCCATTAAAGAAGACAGCGGAATCAGTAAAATTCAAAGCATCGCAACTAAGCAGAAGCTGGTTTTCTATTCGTAACAAA
The DNA here is from genome assembly GCA_038525605.1 of Bacteroidota bacterium. GTDB lineage: Bacteria > Bacteroidota > Bacteroidia > Cytophagales > Cyclobacteriaceae > JANSWY01. The sequence continues at coordinate 7,560 of JBCBHL010000347.1, read as the reverse complement.
TCATTATCTAATGGCTCACTACTATAGAATTTCCGGAGACCGATAATCACGTTTTGGATGGCAATTTCACCATTGAAGCCTGGTTCAGGAGTAGGTCAACAGCTGAGACAATACCGGATGGTGATAGACATATCATTAGCGCTACGGGACAGGGGTTCCCCAATGCCACCTATTACGGGTTAACACTCAATGATGGCATTCCTTCCGCTTATTATATATCAAACCAGGCTATTAGGACTAGTGTCTTTAGTAATGCCAGAATAACCGACGAAGGATGGCATCATTTTGCCGCCACCTTAGATACTGAAGATGATGTGTTTTCACTCTACCTGGATGGGAATTTGGTAGCTTCCAGAACTGCTGTAACCACGCCAAATACAGGAACCAACAGATTGTTAATCGGTTCATCTGGTTTTAATGATCGTTTGGATGACGAGGGATTTTTAGGAGATATTGATGAGGTGAAAATCTGGGATTTTGCAAAAAGCAAAGAGCAAATCAGGGATGGGGTGCCAAGAAGACCCTTGATCAACGAGGAGGGTTTACAGTTGTACTTTGACATGGAAGATAATCTATCTCAGGGATTTATCAGAGATAAATCTACTTTGACGGTTACAACCGGTCAGGTCCTGAACCTGGATCGTGTACAGCGCTCCATTAGAAGGCTGGGCCTTCAGGAGGCAATTTTGTTGGCTGAACAGCCAGTTACCACTGCTACTCTTGATTCTGTATTTACTGCCAGGAATACATCCCTGATCATTACGCAGGACATGACACCTCCGGAGGTACTAGTGAGAGATAGTGTAACCATTTCACTGGGTGCAGGGGGGATTGTGACGCTGGATGCAGCACAACTGATCATCTCTGCCAATGATTTTTGTGGAGAGATTACCCATATATTGGACAGGAATACTTTTGATTGTACTGTAAACGATACACCACAAACGGTGATTCTTACCTCTACAGATCTTTCGGGAAACATTGACCTAGATACCACAGTGGTAACTCTTGAATCGCCAGTTTCTTATTTTAATTGCGGAGATCCCATTTTTGTCTTCCTGGAAGAGAACGGTCAGGCTTCCATTAGGGAAGCGGTGGATAGTCTGGAGCAGATCACTTTTTCTCAGATCGCTGTTTCCAGAGACACTTTTGATTGTACTGATCTGGGATTTTTTGATCTGGAGGCAGTAGTCACAGACCCATTCTCAAACGTCATTAACACAGTTATTTCGCTTTTCATCATTGATACCCAAGATCCTGTTGCGCAATGCGTTGAGCCTTTTAGTATTTCTTTGGACCGGAATGGCGTGGCTACTTTGGATGTGTCCATGATTGACAATGGGTCTTTTGATAATTGTAGTTTCATTAGTTCGCTGAGCCAGACACAGTTTGATTCCACCAATCTTGGAGTTAACGAGATCATGTTGATTTTGGAGGATGATATTGGAAGGAGGGATACCTGCAGTACCGAGGTAACCATCACAGGATTTTTACCGCCAGTGGCCACTTGTCAACCTACTGATACGGTATTTCTGGACCAAAACGGCAATGTAGCTATCACTACAGTAGATATTTACGATGGAGATGTCAACAATCCGGATATCAGTGAGCTACAACTTGACAGAACATCGTTTGACTGCTCCATGACCGGCGAACAAAGTGTGACGTTAACGCTTACTGATTTTGAAGGAACTATTACCACCTGTACTACCGATTTGATTGTTTTGGATACTATCGCTCCCTTTGCTAATTGTGTAGACCCCTTAATTGTTGAGTTGGATAGTACAGGTTCGGTAATGCTTACTGCCGGTGAAATTAACAATGGAAGCAGCGATGCCTGCTCTTTTGTTGTATCCTTATCAAGGAGCGAATTTCAACTGGAAGATCTGGGAGAGAATTTGGTTGAGTTAATAATTTCAGACCCTTCTGGAAATACAAGTACCTGTAGCACCATTGTTACAGTCAGGGATCAAATTGCTCCTCAAGTTGAGGAAGCCTCTTTCAGCATCATTGAAAACAGCGCCAATGGCACAGTCATTGGTATATTGAGTGCGGTTGACCAGCTAGGGACAAACCTTCAGGATTGGATCATCAGCAGTGGAAACAGCGAGGGCATATTAGCATTAAATTCACTTAGCGGGGAAATTTCTATTGCTGATAATGCCCTCCTGGATGCTGAGACTATTAATACCATTTCTTTTGGGGCCACAGTGACAGACGGGAACAATACGAGCCAGGAACAATCATTCATTGTTGAAGTCATCGATGAAAATGATGTTATACCTGTGATTATACCCAATCAAGAATTTATAATAAGTGCAAGTACAGTTAATGGAACCCCTTTTGGTATTCCGTTCGCTGAAGATGGAGATGTATCTGTCACCACATTTGTTGACTGGGCAATTGTGTCCGGGAACGATGGTGGCACCTTCTCCATTGATCCAATAACTGGTCAGATACAAGTCGTTGATAATGCTTTATTGGAGGGAGTAGATTCTTTCATGATTGGACTAACCGTGAGTGATGGCGTGAATGTAAGTGCATTGGAGACAATTACTATTCAACTGGTCACTGATAACAATCCGCCCATTGTGGTTGCAGATCAATTCTTCAATATGGTTGAAAATATTGAAAATGATGTGGTTGTTGGTGTTATTCAGGTAACTGATCAGGAAAATAACATTATTAGAGACTGGCAGATTGTTTCAGGGAATGATATTGGTATTTTCGGAATAAGCCGAGATGGATTGCTTACTGTTATTGATAACTCAACGATCGATTTTGAATCAGGCAAAATCAGTTATGAACTGGGAATTGTTGCATCGGACGGTATTGATCAAAGTGAAATAGAGAATGTTTTAGTCAATGTAGTAGATGTCAACGATGTATTTCCAGTAATCGATTTCGGTCAGGAGTTTACCATCAGAGAGAATTCTCCAAATGGATTTATCATTGGTGCCTTAAGTGCTTCAGATGGAGATATTACTCCTACAGAGTTTACAGATTGGTTGATTACCAATCAAACCAATGATTCTCTATTCGTGATTGATACTGCCACAGGTGAGCTTATTGTTAATAGTTCTGAATTGCTGGATTTTATCAATAACCCTATCATCGACCTGATAGTAACTGTTTCGGACGGTGTAAATACAAGTGAGATGACATCAGTCCAAATCCAGGTAATTGAACCTGGAAATTTACCACCTACTATACCTTCAGGTCAACTATTTGAAATTCCTGAGAATATTAGTAACGGTGATCTGGTAGGTACTATCCTTGCCACAGACCTGGAAAGTGATCCGTTAACATGGGAGATCGTCTCAGGAAATGAGGCAGCTATATTTCACCTAAATGGTAATACAGGTGAGTTAACAGTAAATGACAATTCGTTGATAGATCACGAACAGGAGATATCATACGAACTAATGATTACTGTCAGTGATCAGGAACTTACAAGCCTGGAAAGCTCTATAGTTGTTAATGTGACAGATATCAATGACGTTGCTCCCAATATTGAACCCGGACAGCAATTTGCAGTATTTGAAAACTCACCAAATGAGACTCTGGTAGGCAGAGTTGAGGCTGCTGACGGTGATAGTACACCAGGAGTATTTGTCAATTGGGAAATCATTTCAGGAAATGAAATGGGAGTGTTCTCGATTGATCCTGTAGCAGGTACAATTCATGTGGCCAATTCAGAAAATCTCAACTTCGAATTGGTCGATTCTTATGAATTAGAGGTGCGGGTAAGTGATGCAATAAACCTTAGTGATCCGGAGACGGTGGTAATTTCGGTTTTGAATATCAATGATCCGCCAACTATTTCTGACATAGCGGATCTAACGGTCAATTCAAATGAACAAGCTGGCCCTATCTCATTTAGAGTTTTTGATGAGGACAATTCATCAGATAATCTGGGCGTTGAATTCATTTTGGATACGGAGTTTCCAATAGCTTCAGAAAATGTAATGATCAACGGTACTGTTGAGGACAAAACGATTACTCTGACTCCCACTGCAGAAGCCCAAGGGATCACTCAGGTGACCTTGATCGTTAGCGATGGTATTTTGTCAGATACCACTCGTTTCACCGTATCGGTAATCCAGGTTTCCGAAAACTCTCCTCCGGTAGGAATTACCTTATCCTCTTCGTCTTTTGCCGAAGAAGTACCTGTTAATCATGAGGTTGGAGTTTTAGAAACCATTGATGCAGATGCATTTGATAATCATACTTATGAATTGAGTGAAGGAGCAGGTGATGTCGATAATGATTTGTTTCAAATAGTAGGTGACAGATTGCTGACTAATTCACTATTTGATTTTGAGGATCAGCCAACGAGAACGATCCGTGTCCGCAGTACTGATAGTTTTGGTGCATCGATCGAAATGCCATTCTTGTTAGACCTGATTCCAAATCCAAATTTACCACTACTTGTGACGAATGCTTTTACGCCGAATGGAGACGGTGTCAATGACACGTGGTATATCGACAATATTTCATTTCACCCTGATGCAAGAATTATAGTAATCAATGACAGAGGTAACGTGGTATTTGAATCTATTGGATACGATACACCGTGGAACGGTCAATTTAATGGCAATATCTTATCATTCGGAGTTTACTACTATTCTATAAGTCTGTCGAACGGTGTATCTCTAAGCGGGCCGTTGACCATAATTCGCTGAAAAGCATGTATCAATAAATCAAATTGGATATGAAAAAAATGTGCATAGTTGCTTTGTTAGTGATTCTACAGACACAAATTGTGTGTGGTCAAACCAACATTTTACTCAGTCAGAGCTTTGAGAATCTGAGTATTTACAGTCCGTCGTTTACTGGAGCAAACGACTTTCTCGATATAAAAACAGGGTTTAGAAGACAATGGGTGGGATTAAATGGCTCACCCAGTAATATATTTCTGCATGTCCAAAGTCCTGTTCAGGTAACAGCTAATGACTTTGTGAGAAATAGAAAGAGAGCAGAAAGAAAAGGAGGGGGAGGGAAATCCAAAGACAAGCAAGTATCCAAGCTAAAATTAGGGTTAGGAGGGTTTTTAGTTCAAACCAGCAGGGGACCCGTCAATCAGTTGGAGACTGCTATTAATATGGCCGTACATGTTCCAGTGAGTTTTAGAACTTACCTTTCATTGGGTCTGGCAAATGGAATTAACAGTACAACGCTAAATTTGAATGATTTGATTTTGCAAAACCCATCAGCAGATCAAGCTATAAATGCCCTTGCATTGAACGGTAGTAATGTTTCTAATTACCATCTAAATGCCAGTATTGGCATTCATTCTGATAAGTACTATTTTTCATACAATGTTTGGCGATTAACCCGTGCTAAATTGAGTGGAAATGGAGCATTGGATGAGAGTAATTCCTTTGCAAGACATCATATTGTAGGTGGATATAGATTTAAACCGGTAAATAAATTTGAGTTTACCGGTGGTAGTCAGATAGGTTTTGATCAAGGAAGTCCTACTTTTTATGAATTGAGTTTTCGAGCCAGATATTACAAGCAATACTGGGCGGGACTTGCCTATCGAAATGATCTATCCCTGATAATTCTATTAGGTTGGCAAATTAATTCTACGGTTAAGTTTAGTTATTCATTTGATTATAAATCATCAGAAGCAGAAAACCTGGCAAATGCAAGCCATGAAGTATTGCTAGGATTCGTCCTGTTCAACAAAAAGAATAGCACATCGTTTTGGTAAAACACACCAATTGAAAGTTTTTATGTAGCAAACAATCAGGGTGATCTTTTATGAGAAAATACTTTTTTCAAATTAATACCTTAATTTTCATATACAAATTGCTTGATCATGATCAGTTGACGAATTCATAAATCGAGATATAATTGAAAGGTTTTTATGGAAATTGACTCCAGATTGAAAATACTGATAGTAGAAGATAATGCGATCATAGCATTTGATTTATCATTGATACTTGAGAAGTTGCAGTATCAGGTAGCAGGTACAGCAGAATCCTATCAGGAGGCTGTAGTTTTGTTAGAGACTCAACAGATAGACCTTGTGCTAATCGATATCCAGTTGAGCGGCGTTGAAACAGGGATTGACCTTGCTAAATATATCAGGTTGAAGAAAGACATTCCCATTATTTACCTTACCTCAAATAGCGATCGTAAGACGGTTAACGAAGCAAAGAAAACATCTCCAAATGGTTTCATCGTTAAACCCTTTCAGCAGGATAGCTTGTTTGCAAGTATAGAAACCGCAATATCTAATTTTGAAAGCACTCATTTAAAAAGCTCGAAAACCAGGGTGAAAGACGTACTTTTCGTGAAGGATAAGTCTACTTATCACCGCGTAAAAGTGAACGAGATACAATATGCAAAGTCCTTTAGAAATTATGTGGAAATTTATACAAAGTCCTCTTCATATATTTATAGAATAACGCTTCATGAATTCCTAAATACCTTACCTGAAAAAGACTTTATTAAAATTCATAAATCATATGTTGTGAACATTAACCAAATACAAAGCATTAGTTCCAGTGAAGTAATCGTGAACCATAAGAGTTTACCGGTTTCTCCAACATATAAAGACGCTTTAATGAATATTGTTATTAATTAAAATAGAACTCGCTAAGCAGGTAAGGTGATTTCATAAGAGGTACCCGAATCTGAAGATTGAAGTTTTAAATCACCCTTTATATTTTTACTAAGTAGTTGAATTAATTTAATACCTAACGTTTTATTTACATCCAGCTGATCCATATCAAAACCACTACCATTATCTCGAATTATAAGGATATTTCTGCTTATTTCGTTCTTTCTCAACAATATCTCCACATGTAGCGGTTTTTCAGAATTGCTATGTTTAATAGAATTAGTGATGATTTCAGTAATGATTAAACCCAGTGTAACGGAAGTATCTATTTCGAGGGTCAGCTTACTGGAAATTTGATAAGTTATATTGTCTCGATTTTGCGCCCTGAGTATATTTTCTATGAGATTTTTTGCATACTCATGAAAACTAATCTGGCTAATGTCATTGCTCAGATACAAATTTTGATGAACAAGTGCTATTGCCTGAACCCTCGATTGGCCATCGATCAATGCATTCTTGGCAAAGTCATTATCCACTTTTGAAATTTGTAAATTAAGTAAACTGGAGATCATTTGAAGATTATTCTTCACCCTGTGATGTATTTCCTTCAGTAAAACCTCTTTTTGCTTCAAAGAGCTTTCGATTGCCGTGTTTTTCTGAGATATGATTGAATTTAATTTTTCAAGCTGTTTTCTGGTCTTAGTGTTTCTTTTCATTTGAACAAAGAAAAAAATCAATGAAATTAATAAGAAACCAACTATGCCTATTAAACTCATAATCCTTCTGCTATTTAGGTTTAATTGACTTTGCAACTCTTGTTCCTGAATCCGGGCATCTTCAATTTCCTTTTCTTTTTTTTCAAAAATGAACGCAAACTGCAACGCTTCTGCTTGCTTTAACTTAGAAGATTGTTGTATAAGATTTTTTATAGATATTATCTTCTGAAGTGATGCGTTTTCAAGTTTGAGTTGATTTGTTAACCGATA
>JBCBHL010000346.1:0-7759 GCA_038525605.1 Bacteroidota bacterium | reverse complement strand
CGTCTAATCTTGTAAAAGATGTATCTTTTGCTCCTTACGCTGATCATGGTTATAACAACAAAGAGGAATTGATCCCTACTAAAGTAGCATTCTTCTTCGATCAGGGAAGATCTACTTTGAAATGGTCAGAAAAGAAAAGTGATAGAGGTCAGAATTTCAACGCTTTCGTAGCAGAGAAGAATGTGACCAGAACAGTAACTATCACTGGTCTTCACTCTCCTGAAGGTTCTGAAAGAGTAAACAGTAACCTTGCAGAAGACAGAGCGAAAGCAATCGAAACTTACTACAGACAACAAATGAAAAAGTATGATTATCAGGATATGTCTGATGACATTAAATTCATTTTAAAGCCAGTAGTTGAAGATTGGAAGGCTTTCAAAGCAGCTTTACAGGAATACGATGGTATCTCTGACGATCAAAAATCTGAAGTGTTAAGAATAGTAAACGGTTTAGGTTCTTTCGAAGAAAAAGAAGATAATCTTCAAAAACTTTCTTCTTACAAGAAACTCTTAAAAGACGTTTATCCTCCTCTTAGAACAGCTAAAACTGAAATTTTAACTGTTAAGCCTAAGAAAACAAACGCCGAGATTTCTGTGCTTTCTAAAATGATCACAGAAAATAAAGTAAAGACAGATACGCTTTCAATGGAAGAAATGCTTTATTCAGGTACTTTAACTCCTTCTTTGGATGAAAAAGCTGCTATTTATCAAGCTGCTACTAAAAAAGGAACAAGCTGGGTAGCTCATAACAACCTTGCAGCTGTATACTTGCAGCAAGCTGCTGCTGGTGAGACAAGCAAAATTGAAGATGCTGTTACTCAATTGGAAATAGCAGCTAAGTTGAATCCTTCTGCTGAAGTTCACTCTAACCTTGCTACTGCTTATGTAATGCAGGGTAACTACTCAAAAGCTTTAGAAAATGCTTTAGCTGCTGAGCAGAAAAGTAGTTCAAGTGAGATCAGAAATGGTATCAACGGTGTGAAAGGTGCTATCTACATCAAAAATGGTGAGTACTCTAAAGCTGTTAGCTCTTTGGCTTCTGCAACTGATACTGACGGTACTGTAAACTATGACAAAGGTCTTGCTTACTTATTGAACAAAGAATATAGCAAAGCAAAAGCTGCTTTCAACGATGTTCCTTCATCAAGCAAAAGCTATGCATGGGCTCAGTACGGCGCAGCTATCGCTGCTGCAAGAGATGGTAACGCTGCTGATGTAGCTGCCAGCTTGAAAAATGCAGTGGACGCTGATGCTACTTTGAAAGCTAAGGCTCTTTCTGACCTTGAATTCAAAAGCTTCAAGAGCCAGGTTGAGGCTGCTGTGAAGTAAGAAATATTTATCTTCAAGATAAAAAAAGAGACTACCTTATCAGGTAGTCTCTTTTTTTATGATTAACTGCTAAAGTATAAACCCATCAATCCCTGTTAAAAGATTCACTAATCATTTGGAAAGAAAGCTCAATACAATCTTTAGAGGTTCTATTTTTATATGGCGAAAACAGCATCAATATCTTTTGAAATCTATCGGGAATTGATGACAGAGTATTCAGATGCTTAATTTCTCTCTACAGTAAGTGCAATTCTATTGTCACCCAAAATTGCACTTTGATAATAGCTGAGGCAACAATTTCAGTCTTGATAAGCCACAAATCTTTGCATTCAAGTAGATTTCCTGCTATAGTTAAATGATCAATTAGACGATTACCTACTCAATGCTTGTTTAGCCCTTGTTGTAAATGATCGCTCCTCAAGTAAGGCAATGGAAGTCTTGATACTCCGCAGGTAGTACAAGGAATACGGCGGGCCGATTTTTTCCTTCAATATATTTAGATTTCAAAAAAAAAGCTGACCCTAAATCAATTTAGGATCAGCAATCACATATTTACTTAAAAAACTGAGTTCGATTAATCGCTCTAGACTTAGTTTGCTGATTTTCAAACTATTATAAGCCGTCATTGAAAAACCCTTCATGAAATGTTAGGTTTTGCGGCAACCTCCTCCAAAAACTAATGAGATCACTTCTGATTTTGACTTTTCAAGATCAAAACCATCGTGATGACCTTATAAGGGCATATTTTCAATCGAACTCAGATTAAAAAGAAAGAGGCCATCTTTAAAGTATAAGATTTGACCTGTCAAACTAACGGTCAAACCATCGAATTGTCGAACCATCGATGTAATCTATCTCAACTTAATATAGCTATGCACTCCATGATGGAGGATTTTCGATCATATCTCATCTTATTCTCTAGTTTAATAGCTTTCAGCAGCCTCTTCTTCACTCATTACCAGACTACTTCTTTATTAGTTTACTGAATTTCACTAATTCACGCTCGTGATAAAAGCTAACGAAGTAGATTCCTGCTTCAAGACTAGTGAGATCAATACTGGGCTCATTTTGCAAAATCTGTCTCTCAAATAAATCTCTTCGAACCTCCTTACCATTTATGTCGGAAATACTAATTAAAATTTCGTCATACAGTTCAGACCTTAGTCTAAAATTCAAAAGGTCAATAACTGGGTTAGGATAGATACTTCCAATGGAATTATGTTCCTCCTCCGTTGTAGCAACAGTTACAAATACAGGATTGACTATCACTTTATTGATTGTTTGTTGGTCTTCTGAAAGAATCTGGTAAATCAATGGTTGAGATAAATCCACCGTCGAAAGACCGGATTCCTGCACCTCACCTGATAAAAGAACACTCGCTCCTTCCGAAACAACAAATTCAGGAATCACATTAGACACATCCAGCCTGTCGGGGAAAGTTACAGTGATGCCCCCATCACCTTGCGAAAGACTTAATTGACCCGGCACGGAAAAAGACAACAATTCTGCTTCGGTCTGCAAAACTCTTTCCGACCACACCACTGGCTGTGCTGCAGTTCCTTTGATACCATTGATAATGAATACTTCTCTGTTTGCCAGGTCAATTACCTGATCCGTTTGCGAATCATAAACCTGAAATGTAAGAGCTTGCCCATCAACGTCTCCATAAATGATCATAAATATCAGGTTCTTTCCAATTTCTTCTTCGAAAACAGGTGAGGCCACCCCCCTTAATTCTCCATCGACAAATGCTGCCAGCAGATCACTTTCATTACTGTCTTCAACTTCATTTAGATTCAGTACCCCCACCATTACCATAGAATTACTAAAATCCTGAGGCGAAACATTCCAATCAGGAGCTTGTGCCTTCAAAAGGGAAGGCACAAGAATTATCATTAAGCTTACTATTTGTTTCATCATTAATTTATTTTTTGATGATTTTGATCATATTGCTGCTTTCGTCCGAAGAGATGCGAACGAAATAGACACCCGGTATTACATCACTATCCCAAACTACTTCATAGTTACCACTACCCTGTTTGCTCGATGGTACAATCACCTTTCCCTGTACATCCAACACCTCTATTTTATAGCTACTGCTACTCTTAGGTAAACTGATGAAAAATGATTGAGTAGATGGATTTGGAAATACCAATGGGCGATTGATCTGGTTCTTTTGAACAACATAAGGTTTTAATAAGACCGGTTCCTGAAGCGAGCCAAGATTTTGATCGGTATTGAAACTAAATGTTCCTGACAGATCAATTAATTCACCGGAAACAGGATCAAACGCTTTAAATGATATGGTTTCATTCTCGCTCCTACCACTAATTGTCAGGAAGAACAATTCCTGATCCCCTACTTTTTTTCCAATTGCTCCTCCTCTGAAATCATTCTCACTAAACGATCCTAGTATTAAGGAGTCCAGATCAAGACTATCTATACTGGCAATTATCGTCATATTTGATGAAAACCCATGTCTGTCAATCTCCCACGGGAATTCTTCTGATAAGTCTTCAGCTTCGGTTCTTGAGTTTAGCAATGAGTTTTCAGGGTAGATCAGTGTAGCTTCCTTTGCCGACTGATACAGATAACCTCTGCCAGGCTCCAGAAATCCCAGTGTACCTTCCCAACCTATTCCTTCATCGAACACTGAAAAAGCAAACTGACTTTTTACAATATCGCCTTGAGCAGGGTTAATGCTTCCAAATGCCTCATCAACAGAAATGTTGAAATTCGGAATATATCCTATCCAGTTCCACCCTTCGAGAATTGGAATTTCAGTATTAGCATCAGCCAGTTGTCCGACAACCGGCAAAATCCCATCATTTCCGACTTCCACCTGATAGGACTTCCCTACCTGAGCGCCACCGTTGTTTGATAGCGTGCCTATCCAGCCTATGCCGTCAGTAAATACGTCTACCAGAGACTGGCCTTTGAACTGATCGCCATTTACAGCATCAATCGGTTTCATCAGGTTATCAATATTTGCCAGCTCCGGAGCATTCACATTGAATGATAACCAGTTCCAGCCAGCACTTAAACGCAACTCTTGTACCAGCGTATTACCTGCAATTATTTGTAAAGGATCTTTTGGAGAGCCTATTACTTCATTGGAACTGAAAGATAGCGTTGGAAGTACATTTCTAAGCTCCTGCCCTACACTTGCATCCCATACTCTAAACTCCAATTCTTCCTCCCTGGTAATATTTGAATACACATCCAGAAACACCAGATATCTGTCTAAATCCTGGATATATCGCAACTGAGAAAGCCCTCTAACCTGATCGTCCACAAAAACAGCTACAATATCATCCAGGTCATAGCTTTTCACTTCATTGACTGACAATTCACCCACTATACTCATCGTAAATTGAAATTGCTCCGGGTTAACTTCCCATGGAGGTGTATCGCCGAAAACATCAATCACCAAACTCAGCTTTTCTTTGAAGCCTAAATCTGCACTTAAAAATACATCTTCTTCATACCTCCCGATATTCAAACCACCATCAACTGTAAACTCCACATTAATAGTGCTTTGTGGTGCAATTGTTCCGGAGGCTGGAGAGGCCGATAGCCAAGGGGGCAAATTATCAATCGTATAGCTTTGTTCAGTACCGCCGGAGTTCACAACATCAACAGAGAATTTGAAGACCTCATTGACCTTTTTGCTAAATTCCAATCCATTATCTCCCCAGATCACCTGATTTCTATCCACAAAAGCAGTCCAGGTAACCGGTGATACCAACCTGTTTTCAAACAAATCTTCGACTGTTCTTACGGAAATTTCCAGCACTGAATTTTCGATCAGAGGTGCAAACACGGGGTTGGTTGTTAAAACCAACTCATCGTCATTGACTGCAAAATCGAAATCGACACTCTGGATTGGTCGGGCTAGTTTTACATTAGGTGTATCATCAGTTTCAAAATCACTTCCTCCTCCGGCATTTGCCAGTCCACCGTTTGGCCCAAAATCATTGATAAACTGATCATTGAGTGTTGGTTCCAGAAAGTTGACTCCATTACTGACAGTAAAACGTTCGAATGGATAGTAGGCTACCAGGCCAACTTCATCACCTATTAACCGGCAATTCCAGTTAAGTTCTATTTGAGATTGTCGACGGAATGAATTCCAGATTCTGAACTCATCCATATATCCTTTGAAATGTCTGTCAAAAGTGGCGTCAATACTGGTTTCTCTGAATCCTCTTGCCCCCAGCCACATTCTGCTCTCAGTCAACGCACCGAGTCCTTCACTGGAGACACTTACTTTGAGCTGCTTATCGATGTAGGCATTCAGGTTACCGCGTCTACTGACAGCCATGGCAAAATGATGCCAATCATTGTCCAGCGCACTATTTTCTGCCTCTAAAACAACAATTTCGTTTTGACTATTGGATATGACCAGTTCTTCATTCTGATTAACACCTACAAACCAGGTATCTGCCGAACTTGCCAACTCCTGCGTGCTATCGCCTTTACCATTTGAGAAAAAGACTATTTCACGCTGTCCCGGATCACCTTTAAACCAAAATTCCAAACTAAAATCAGTCTCATTACTGATATTCACTGTATTTCCAGTGGCGAATGATACAAAGTCATCGATTCCGTCAAATTGAAAGGAAATTCCTTTAGGTTCTACATTCCAATCTGCATAAATGATGGCGTTTCTAAATCTCGCTTTATCAATTGCCAAATCTCCAAATGCCTCATCCATAGGCCAATAGCCTGCCAGTCCAATTTCATTCCCTGTAAGACTCAGATTCGCACTTGCAGCAATATCACCCAACGACCTGGCTCTTGTCCAGATTCTCAGTTCGTGCAGCTGGCCATCGAAATACTGATCATTCGTGACCTGCGACATACCAAGCGCAATAGCTCCTCTTCCGGTAAAGCTACTTTCTACAGCAACAGATTCAAGAATAAATTCTCCGTTTCTGATCGCTGAAACTGTTTTATTATCAATATCAAAAATGACCGCTATATACTCAAACTCTCTGTTCGCAGCTTCAGCAAAAGCAAGAGAGGAAACTATTTGCTGTCCGGATACATTGATGAAAAACCTGTCTTCTTCATCAAATCCGTATTCAAAAAAGTCACCTGTATTCGTGCCTTTTGAATACAAAATATTTCTTCTTCCAAAAGATTGTCTTCTCAACCAGGAGAAAGTCGTAAAAGATCGACCAGACAGATCCAGCCCACCGGGAATCCTGATATAATCATTTGCTCCATCAAAATTGACACTTACCCCATTAGTTAGTTCTGCATTGTTTAAGACGCCTTTTATCGAAAGGTTGGCATTACTTAACAATGCTGCTTCAATTGTTTCATCAAATTGAATACTGATTTCGTCATTCGCTGACAATACGCCATCAGCAGGCTGTGGAGCACCAAAAAGCAAAGGCCTTTTTGTATCCTTAGTCCCACGATAGGTTCTGGTAGGTGTTGCCACTTCATTTCCCGGACCAAGTACACAAACTGATACGGCCTGCACATCATAAGTCCTGTCAGGCAAAGAGCTCATATCAAATGAATAATTGATCGTTGCACCCTCAATCATAGTCTTCGGGTCATCCAGTTGCTCAAACTCTTCTGGTGTTATCTGCCTTGGGTTATAAAAGCTCATTTCTGTAATCCACAAGGAGCTACTTGAAGCTCTGTACTGAAAATCGATTCTTTCAAAAGTTTCCAGATTCAAGTCATAATCTGATATGGTTACAGGCAATACATCCTCTACCGGATTCCTGGTATTGAGTACCCAGTTATCAATTGGCGCCAGCATCGCAACATCGGAACAGCCAGGTTGGAAAAACGCAGATACAAAAACAGAATCTGCCAATTCAGGTCTGTTATCATTCGGATCCGATTGACACAGTGACCTGAGAACTATCCCTATATTCTCATAATCATTGACATCATCTTGTCCTTTACCCAAAGTCAATGTTTTGACCAATGTCTGACCTGCTGGTACATTAAAGACCAATCCATTTCCTAAAGGCGCTCCATCAACTCTAAGAATTGCGCCGTCCGGATTCGTACCGTCTACTGCGTCTAACTCCATTTCAAACCCTTCACCAGTGTCTGAATTATTTCTTAAAAACAAAGTGTAATTCGCGTTTCTGTTTGACGGGATATCGCTAACTATGGTATTTTCAATATTTAGAACCGGTATTTCACGCTGAGCAGTTGCCGCACTTATCTCGGTTCCCGGTTCAAAGTATTTGGTCTGAACTGCATCCTCATATGGGCAACTGGTAGCTCCTCCCCTGGTAGAAAACACTGGTCCAAAACCATCATCCGGATCCTTTACATCTACTGTATAGGTATCACCCAGGTCACCATCATCTAAGGTAAACCCATAGGTCGTCGTGGTTTCTTCAGTAACTACCTCAGTCGAACAGAAACGCGAATTACACTTTGTTTTTAAGAAA
>JBCBHL010000345.1:0-7819 GCA_038525605.1 Bacteroidota bacterium | reverse complement strand
TCAACTTTCTGAGCTACGGAGACAGCTCAATATTGTTTAGAAAGTAAAAAGATGCACTCGCATCAGCAAGTACATCTTTCACTTTTAAAAATTTATCAGTTTAATGATTACTGAATAATCTCAAACTCCACTCTTCTATTCTTAGCTCTTCCGGCTGCAGTATCATTTGTCGCAACTGGGTTTGCAATACCATATCCCTCAGCTGTAATTCTTTCGGATCCAATGCCTTTGTCTACAATGTACTGTTTAGCTGCTTTTGCTCTTGCATCTGACAGTGTCAGGTTTTTATCAGCATTACCAGTATTGTCTGTGTAGCCAGAAATTTTCAATTTAAAATCTTTGTGCTTGTTCAGCAGTCCAACTACATTATCAAGTTTGCCATAACTTGAACTTTTAATCACTGCCTTTCCGGTCTCAAACTGCACGCCTTCGAGCGCTTCCAATAAAATCGCTTTTTCCTCTTCTTCGAGCTCAGGACAACCGTTGTTGGATGTCGGTCCGGCCTCATTGATACATTTATCATCTTTGTCGGCAATACCATCTCCATCGCTATCTGGGCAACCGTTCAGGCTGGCAAGGCCAGCAACTCTTGGACAAGCATCATCTTTATCAGCTACTCCATCACCATCGCTATCAGGACAACCATTAAGAGCTGCACTTCCTGAAACATTTGGACAACTGTCTTCATCGTCAATCACACCATCGCCATCAGAATCTTTAGGTAGCGGACATCCTCCGTTCGAGGCAGGACCTACTTCATTGGGACACTTATCTTCTGAATCTACCACACCGTCACCATCAGCATCAGGAGGAAGCGGACAGCCATTATTTGAGGAGGGCCCGGCTTCTTTGGGACAAATATCTTCTTTATCAGGAACGCCATCACCATCGGAATCTTTAGGAGATGATGCGGCACCAATATTGAAAACGATACCTGCGCCCAGCTGAAAAAAGTTGTAGTTGACAGGTCTGTCTCCATTGGCAACATAATTAAATACACCCTGTACCTGTACATCAACATCATCTGCCACACCAAATCTTACACCTGCCCCGATAGGATATAGTGGCTCACCTTTATCTAGTTGCTCTATAATTCCAAAACCTGCTGTGATATAAGGCTTTACAAAAGCATCTTCCGGCAGAATAGTACCATTATTAAATTTGTAATCGAGTGCTAAAAATGCTTTTCCAGTACTTTCGTCAATTCTTTCAAAATCAATTCCATCAACTCCGAGATTAAGAGTAGCATTGAATGACTGATTAATATAATAGTGAAAACCTGTTTGATAGCCTAGGGAAGCTTCTCCCAGATTCAGGATTTCACTTCCTCCAACCCCATCATAATGATTGAGATTGAGCAGATGAGACCATCCCCATCTGTTATCAGCATTCT
Organism: Bacteroidota bacterium; assembly: GCA_038525605.1. Taxonomy (GTDB): domain Bacteria; phylum Bacteroidota; class Bacteroidia; order Cytophagales; family Cyclobacteriaceae; genus JANSWY01. The sequence goes on along the minus strand of JBCBHL010000345.1, from coordinate 6,426 downwards.
GTGCCACACCTACGGATGCACAGAATACTATTGCAATAAATAGTAAAGTGACTTTTTTCATAAAAATTCAAAAATTAGGATTGATTTGTCCCAAAAGTATCCTTTTGAGATATGTAATTAGATTGTATTGGTTCAATTGCATAATTAGTTCGTTGAATTAGGCTATTTATCCGGTAAAACCAGAACCATTCAGATGCCTAATATAACCAACATCCATAACAATTAAAACAATCCTAAATCACACCAATCTGGGTATGAGAACTGAATCTTTACTATCTATTTTTGAATTTTCAGCTGACAGGCTGTCCCATTTTGAGACGTCTCTGAATTTGTCTCGCCGTAAGGGTTGAACCATCTGGGCTCCATCCCGGAGGACCAAATATATACATGAGAGCTTCTTTAAAAGATTTGGCTTTTTTCACATCCCTAAAAATATCGCGGAACTCATGAATATTAAGTGTCACAGGATTGTAAGTCTTGGGATCCTTCAAAATACCATATTTCGGCTCAATGCCCTTGATCACATCCTGATAGGTACCAAAAACGTGATCCCAGAACAAAAAGATGCCTCCGTGGTTTTTATCGAGATATTCCCTGTTGCTGCTGTGATGTACCTGATGAACATAAGGGTTATTCACAATTTTGCCAAACCACCCAAGCGATTTGACAGTCTGTGTATGTAAAAAATACTGAAAGGTTGCATTGATAATCAATGCGGCAGCTATCATAGCAGGTTCAAATCCTATGGCAGCAAGCCATAACCAGAATACAGGCTTATAAAACGTAATAAACCATCCATTCCTGATCGATACTGCAAAATTGAAATTATTTGACGAGTGATGCGGAACATGTGCTGCCCACAGTAGCCTAACCGTGTGACTAAGCCGGTGATGCCAGTAAAAATTAAAATCATCTCCTAAAATACAAAGTATCCAAACCCACCAGGCCCAGCCAAGTGACGAATAGCCAAAAACCTGCTGACGCAAGGGCTCAAAAAAATCGAATACAACGCCAAAGACCAGAAACGCATAGTACTTGGTAATGATCGCTATCACAGAAGCTCCGGCTGCTATTCCAAACCCTGCAAGTGAGTCTTTCAGATGATAATTCTCCCTTACCGTCAGGTATTCAACTACCATTACCAGTATCAGAACAGGATAAATATACCATGCAAATTCCGCTGCATTGAAATTCATAACTAATCGATTTTAATTGAATAAATGGTATTTGGCAGGTCTCCGTTTTATTAAATGCAACATAGCGGATCACAAAAGCTGTCGTAATTGTAAAAGATCAGCAATACTACAAGTATTAACGGCCACCAATAATTTAGAACAATTATAATATTGGAAGAAAAAAATTGAAAGTTTTTGCGGTTGATTTTTACAGAATCTAACTGTTTTGTCAGGAAGCAATAAAAAACTCCGGTGGCATCCATCGGAGTTTCTTACTAAAAGCGAGGTCTTTTTTACTGATCCTTATCACCAAATGTGTACGTCAGACCAACACCAAAAACGGACTTAAACTGAATTCTCGGTCCGAATTCGTCCAATGTACCATCATCGTTGGTATCAACACCTATATCTATGTCATCGTCGTATAGCAACTGCGTCTGAAGGTTTGCCGTCAGAAATTTGTTAACCTTTAAAAACAGAATGTTTTCCCAGTTCACATCGATGTTTCCAAAGTTTTCTACATAGTTGGTAAAAAGCTCCAGTCTGGTTTCATAATTTACATTTGTAGCAATATCATCTTTGTAAAAGAGTTTTACGAAAGTACCAAGTTCCGCTCTGGAATTTTTACCCGGATCAACCCCAAATGCACCAACAGCAGCCAGGTCATCGTCAGTCACAAAAGTGAACTTACCTGTAATTGGGGCAAAACCAAATGTAAATTTATCTCCAATTTTATAGTCAATACCGGAAGCCAGTAACAAATAACCAGGCGCCATAAAAGCTGAGATCCTGTTTCCTTCAGCATCAAGACCTTCAACAAATTGCGTCTTAAAATCCAGTAAGGAGCTGAAAAACCAATTCCCTTTTTCCTTGGTTAATTTGTAACCAAACTGCGTAGATAAGTTTATTCTATCATCAGATTTTGAAAAATCTTCATCACCTTGCTTGATGATACCATAACCAAAGGCAGCTCTGTTTTCCCAGGTGGTTCTATCTTTTGCATAGTTTGAAAAAAGTCCTAAAAATCCATTCAGGGAAACAGAGTTTTCTCCACCAGCAGCCCAGTTAGTAAGGCTTACCTGTGAAAATGTAATACTACCAACTCCTCCTTTTTTCCAGTAGGAAGTGTCGGCAGGTGCATCGTCTTGCGCGCATAGTGGAAAAGTCATCAATAGCACTATTGCGAACATCAAATAATTTTTCATCATAGATTCGTTTAAATGATACCTTATGTGGTTTATACTTGCAATATTATTTAACATTCTCCTAATGAAAAAAAATCTCGTTTATTTAAAGGTTATTCTCGTTCAAATACTGTTTTTAAACTTTTACGGCTGTGATATGTTCACTACAAAAAACAATCCCGAAGCAGTTAATGACTCGGAGAAAATTGGTGATTCTAAGTCTGAAGTATTTAGCTATGAGCTCACAAGTTTTAAGAAAAACTCAACTTATTGTAATAAAGGCAAGGAGCAGTGCGCAGAGGTAGTAGTCCAATACCCTGTCTATCAAAATCAGACAGCAAATTACGTAAACGAGGTAATTCAGAAGACCGTTAAAAACACACTCTACAATGTAATTTCGGAGGAGAAAAGCCCCAATATCTCTATCGAGAAAATGGCGGATCTGATCATAGAAAATTATGATGACTTCATTTCAGATTTTTCTGATACAAGGGAAAAATGGGATATTAATGTTTCAGTGATCAGTACTTTTCAAAAAGGAAACATTCTCTCATTCTCGTTCAATTCGGAGTACTATACTGGTGGAGCTCACTCAAATAGCAACATCGTTTACAAAGTAATCAATACTAAAACTAACAAGGTATTGGGCTTAAAAGATTTGATCTCCAATAAGAAAGTACTCACGGCGACAGCTGAAAAACTTTTCAGGAAACAAAAAAACCTTCCGGCCGATAAGAATCTACTCGAGGAAGGCTATTTTTTCGAAAATGGGAAATTTACCATCAATGATAACATCGGTCTTAATCAGAATGGGCTAATCATCTATTTCAATAACTACGAAATAGCCCCATACTCAATGGGGCCATCCGCAGTTTTTATTCCGTTTTATGAAATAAAAGATATTTTAAAGATCAAATATTAATCGTAAGAATTTACCTTCAGATCTTCTTCCTTCAGAATTCTTCTCAGGATTTTACCTACATTTGATTTAGGTAGTTCTTCCGCAAAAGCAACATGTTTAGGACGCTTATATCCTGTCAGGCATTCTTTGCAATGTTCTTTGATTTCATCTTCCGTTAAAGAATTATCATTTTTCACTATGTACACTTTAACAGCTTCGGTAGACTTTTTATCAGGCACAGCTATTGCACCTACCTCCTTCACCTTCGGGTGATTAGCAATAGCATCTTCCACCTCATTAGGATATACATTAAATCCTGATACCAGAATCATTTCCTTTTTCCTGTCAACAATTTTGAAGTAACCGCCATCATCCATTACTGCCACATCTCCTGTTTTTAACCATCCGTCATGGAAGGTAGCAGCAGTTTCTTCGGGTCTGCCCCAATAACCTTTCATCACCTGTGGCCCTTTTGCACATAATTCACCCGGTTCACCAGCAACAACATCATTACCTTCATCATCGATGATCCTAATTTCGGTAGAAGGCATTGGGATTCCGATAGATCCCGTTTTTATGAATTTACCTTCGTCCTTCAGCAAGTTACTGGTTAGTACCGGCGAAGTTTCGGTTAACCCATAACCTTCGCACAAAGGAGAATTAGTAACCTCGTTCCATTTATCGGAAGTAAATTTTTGTACAGCCATTCCTCCACCAAAACCAAATTTGAGAGCAGAGAAATCGATAGTTTGGAAAATAGGATTGTTAAGCATCCCTACAAAAAGCGTGTTTACTCCTGTTATCACAGTAAATTTGTGTTTCTTCATCTCCTTACAGAAGCCATCCATGTCCCGCGGATTAGTGATTAGAACATTCTTAGCACCTACCTGGATCATTACCATCAAATTAACCGTCAACGCAAAAATATGATATAACGGAAGTGCGGTGATCACAATCTCATCACTTCTCAAACCACCCGATTGCATCCAGACCAGCAATTGCTGCACATTCGCAATGATGTTTCGGTTCGTTAGCATCGCACCTTTAGATACGCCGGTAGTACCACCTGTATATTGTAAAAATGCCAGGTCGTCATTACTGATTTCTACTTTCTTAAATTGAGATGCGGCACCTTTTTTCAGAGCAGTTTTAAATGAAATAGCACTTGGCAGGCTGTAGGCAGGAACCATCTTTTTAACCCTCTTCACTACAAAATTTGTAATGGTTCCTTTCAATCCGCCAATCATGTCCCCTATTTCCGTCACAATAACTGTTTCTATGGATGTATTAGGCAAAATCTTCTGGAGATTAGAGGCGAAATTTGCCAGAATGACGATTGCCTTTGCCTGACTATCCTTAAACTGATGCTCCATTTCGGAAGTAGTGTAAAGCGGATTGGTATTGACTACTGTAACACCTGCTCGTAATGCACCAAACACAACAATAGGATACTGGAGAAGATTAGGCATTTGGACGGCGATCTTATCTCCTTTCTTTAGACCAGCTTCATTTTGCAAAAAAGCAGCAAAATCCGCAGAATACTTATCAACTTCTTTAAAGGTAAGCTCTTTACCGAAATTACTGAATGCTATTCTGTCTGCATAATTCTTAAAAGATTCGTCTAGCAACTCAGAGATTGAATTATAACGATCCGCATCTATCTCATGAGGTATTTCATTTCCATAGTGATGTAACCAGGGGCGATTTTCCATTCTGTATAGTTATTATGAGGTTAACTTAATTTTAGAAATTCCTAATTTACGTAAATAATATCTTAATTAAACTGGAAAATTTAGAATTATGATACTATTATTTTAGTAAATCGATATCAAATATATTATGCAAGCATACAAAATTCCAACAACTACACAGAATAATTATTTACAAACGATAATGATAAAGTACTAGTATAAGCATAGGGAGGTAGGAATTCTCTCAGGAAAAACTAAAAACAATCAAAGAACAGATACTTAAATCTAATTGATTGTTAAGGATTGAAAATAATACATTTTCTTGTTTTTTTGTGTTCCGAATAGATTGAGTTTGACTTGTCCCAACAGATTGAAATTGATGGATCAGAAGTATTGGTTGATCCGATAAGAGTTTAGAAGTCAACTGTTCTAAAAAGAAAAAGCCCCGACGATAAACGCCAGGGCCATTTTCAAATAAACAACATTAACCCAAAAATGATTGCTGTAGGAGAAGGATTCGAACCTCCAAAGAGCAGTTAGCCCTAATCAATCACGATAAACTGTTTGTACAAATTACTATGACTAATCAGGATTTATCCCTTACCTCTACCCCCGAGACAGGAGGGCATGTCTGCCAATTTCATCACCCTACATAATAAAAGCTTTTAGCTTTATTCGATGTGGAATCTTTATTCCTTTTGATGACTCAAAGATAACAATTCTCCTTTTTTATTAAAATTATTTCAATAAATTTGCTTAAAAAATACAAGCTGTTTAATTTTACACACAATTAATTAGGTATCTCACAAAATTGACTCCAGATAATGAGTAAAAATTATGAAATTGACAATGTAGATCTCAAAATATTGAATATTTTGATGGAAGATGCTAAAATTCCTTACACGGAAGTAGCAAAAAGAGTGTTTGTTTCAGGTGGAACAGTCCATGTAAGGATGAAAAAGCTGGAAGAAATGGGAGTGGTGAGAGGAACAACTCTCAAAATGGATTATTCTAAATTAGGGTATGACGTTACCTGCTTCATGGGAATATATCTTGAAAAGAGTTCTCTATATGACAATGTTGTCAATAAACTCAGAGAAATTCCCGAAGTGGTGAAAGTACATTATACAACAGGTAATTATAACATCTTTTTAAAAATTCACTGCAAAGACACTAAGCACCTGAGAGATGTACTCCACGATAAAATCCAATATGTGGAAGGGATCGAAAGAACAGAGACGTTTATTTCACTGGAAGAAAGTCTTAACCGACACTTGCAATTTTAATATATCAAACATCTATATCACTATAACCAAAAATAATAAACCATTCTCATTTTTAATCGTTACTTATTTAGATTAAATTTAAATAAGAAGTATCCTCTGGATGACGTTTAATGTTTCTTCAACAAAAAAGAAATTTATTCTGAACAAAATTAGTATCGCAAAGGTAACGATAAGCCCCTTATTTTGTTC
>JBCBHL010000344.1:0-7913 GCA_038525605.1 Bacteroidota bacterium | reverse complement strand
AACCTTCAGCTTCACTGTTAGTAAGCAAGGTTTTAGATATGTTTCCAGATTTTCGTCTGTAATGAAACCATCTATGTGTGGGTCGTTGGTGTACTTAGCAACCGTCGAATAAGGATTTTTACTAGGTTTAATCCATACATTGCTATTCCTGTAGACAGGTAAAGACCGACGGGTATAACCAAATCCAAGCGGATGTGTAATATCCAGATCTACTTCAAATATCGATCCCCCTACCCTATTTTTGCCAATGTGTTCTCTGGCATCAACATAATTAAGTCTTTCAGTTTTCTCAGTCCGTGTCTTCTTCTTTTTACTAATCAGTTCTTCATTGACTATCTTTTTATCAATCGCCCACTTACTCGCTGTTCGAGAAGTAATCAGTGTATTTCCGGCACTTAGCCATGATTTGATGTAGGCGATCTTACCGGAATCCAACGGGCTGTAGGATCCGGAAACCAATATCATGGTATTATAATTGTACAGGTTAATCCTGTTGAAATTCCTAATAGGCAACTTGGTGATTGGCATATTAACTCTTGTGTCGAGTAAATGCCATACTTCCCCTTGCTCATAAGAACTTACACCTTCTCCTACCAGCATGATCGCTTTTGGTTTCTGCAATACCCTTAAATTTCCGCTACCCAGGTCTATGCCCGATTTACTGTATCCGGTAGAGACACTTCCAATAACGACATCCCAGTTGCCTGCTACTCTCTTAATCGTGTTGTACAAAGAATCTTCAGATACCAGTTGTCTACTTACGGGGATGACTACCGAGCCATATCCAAAGCTTCCGGCTTCATTGGCAAATGGCTTAAAGGCAGAGGTCAGGACAATTCCTGCAGATTGCAATTCATAAAGTGCACCAGGCGCATTATAGTCAGTCCAGGGCATGATATATGCATATTTGGATCGCTCAGGAACTGGGTCGATCGATTGAATCTCCTTAACTTCCTGTCCTTTGGAAACAACCGTTGTCTCGCCGTATGGGATGTTATAGAAATTGGCCAATGACCATGCAGACGCATCATAGTAGACACTATCGGTAAACTCTTCGTAGGTTTCGAATACAGACTGAACCATTCTGTATTGTGGTTGACTGGTAGGTACTACATAGCTTTTTCCAGCCCGAAATGTGGTTCCATTGATTGTCTGACTTTTAGACAACTTGTAAACCTTCACTTTGTGAATCAGCAGTTTATCAAGAAAAGCGTTTGTTCTATTCATATCTGATTCGTCCCCGAAAACATATCCTTTGACTCTCCTTGAGGAAGCATTGCTAACCGCACTTTTGAAAAACCTTTTCTGGTAATCTGACAATAGTGATTTGTTTGCAATTGCTGCCTTTAAAGTTGCAAAACTTGAAATAAACTGATTTCTGATGGTAAAGGGAAAAGTCAGGCGCTCGCCTGTGTTTTGTTTCTGTACATGTCCTCTTGAACTAGCCTGCTCAAACAAAAGAGCAAGCGCACCCTGCAAATCAGGATAAGACGAACCATATCCAGGGTATGTTCCGTCGAATACCTCCTTTGTAAAATACAATGAACCTATCTGATCCAGGTCTTTGGCAAAATATTCCGCAAAAGCGTTGTTTAGAGTCGTATAGTTTTCCTTTGGCATAATTGGATCTTTACTGGCAATTGCCTTCATAGGCTCAAAGAAATAGGTGCTGTTTGTTCCCATCTCGTGGAAATCTGTTACTACATGCGGATACCACTGATGATACCAGGCTAGTTTCCCCCTGCTCTCCGGATGAATCGCCAGCCACCAGTCACGATTAAGGTCAAAATTATAGTGATTGGTTCTACCATTTGGTGATATTTCAGAATGTTCAATATCAAGCGGATCATCAACCAAAGGCGATCCACGGTGCGTATTGGCCCAATGAGTATGTCTGTCACGCCCATCAGGATTAAGTGCAGGGTCTACAAAAACGACTGATTCATTTAAAAGACTTATAACTTTTTCATTTTCAGAGGCTACCAATGTATATGCTGCGAGCAAAGCTGCTTCACCGGTAGAAGGTTCGTTTCCATGTACATTATAACCCAGGTTTACAAAAACAGGCAATTGATCAGTGCTTTCTGTAGATGCAGGGTCTGCTACTGTAACATGCTTTTTTCTGATATTTTCAAGATCGGAAATAATATTAGGCGTACTGATATTCAAAATAACCAGTTTTCGGTTTTCGTAAGTTTTCCCGTAATAAGTGATCGTCGCACGATCAGATAGCTCTGCTAATTTTTCAAAATAGGAAACCATTTGGTCATGGCGGGTATGCTGGTGTCCTATTGGATATCCAAGGTACTCCTCCGGGGACGGGATATTTTTGTTAAAAGGTTTGTATTGCTTGTAAAAATAGTCCTGCCCGAATGTTGTAAATGAGTAGATTAGTAAGGCTAGCGATAAATAAATCTTCATGAAATTGAATGGTTAGAAATTGCTGAAAGACCAATTTACCGATTTTATCCAATGCCTCACAAACCGTTAGCTGAATTTACATATGTGGTAAAAGGAATGAGTTGATTATGCATTATCAGATATTTAAGCATCAACGAATTTGCTCAATGACGCCCAACCACCGCCATTCATTGCATCTATGCCTTTGGCTTTAGCTTGCCTGGTAGCAGAGCTGCTTCGCATGCCACTGGCACAACAGAATACAATTTGCTGACCCGACTTTTTCCAGTTCTCCAGGTAATCGGACAGATTTTCAAGTGGAATATTTTTTGATTTTGCGATGCTACCACCCGCATATTCAGCTTTGGATCTTACGTCTACGATTATGGCACCATTAGACAACAACTCCTTTACTTTTGCTGATTTATTTCCTAATCCAAGAATATCTAAAAATCCCATAGTCTGTTTCGTTTTTAATTTGGTGGCTAAAATAGCATTTAATGATTGCATTCATTCAAATTTAATCATTCATCCGTTTGTGGCTGTAACAATTGTTACATAAAAGGCATGCATCTATGCACTGGCAATTGGCAATGATGATGAGCATTTAGGCTTGCCAGATATACCATCCATAGTAAATCAGTAGAAATTGGAGAATAAGTCGAATCACTGCGATTTTCTTTGAGCCAATCGCTGGTTTTGTTTTCATCAAATCCCAGATGTGCAAAGGCAAAAAGGCCATCATCAACAGGAAAAACCCTAGTCCACCTAGTTTACGATAAGCTGGAATAAATAACAAAACACCTATTATAACTTCAATTGCTCCGGATAAAATGTTAGCCAGTAGTTTTGGAAATATTGCAGGTATAAATTTATGATAAAACTTAGGGTTGACGAAGTGATTAATTCCTGCAGCTATCATCAGCGTTGCTATCAAGTACAATAGATAAATCATGTTACTAACTAATCATTTTTTAAAAAAGTGAAATGATGCTTAAAGATACCTTTAATTAGCAAATTGCGATGTTTTACGACTTTTGTTGTTAAAACAGCATTTGCTTTGAAAAACTCACAATCACACCAGTCACAGGAATATCCAATCTTGTTTAATATTTCACTTTCGCCTGATTTTTTTTCATGGATTGGATCACTTTCAAAAAATTGCTTCCTAACTTACTTAAAAATAACTTTAATCAATTTTATAATTAATTATGGCTACACTTAGATTAGGAGATGAAGCTCCGGATTTCAAAGCGCAAACGTCGACAGGTGAAATTAATTTTCATGAATGGTTAGGAGATAGTTGGGGAGTATTGTTTTCTCATCCTGCTGATTACACTCCTGTTTGTACAACTGAATTAGGTACTGTTGCAAAATACAGTGAAGAGTTTTCGAAGAGAAATGTAAAAGTTGCTGCATTGAGTGTGGATGGTGTGGAGTCACACAAAGGATGGATAGTAGACATCAATGAGACGCAGGAAACAAAGGTGAACTTTCCTATTATTGCTGATGAAGACAGAAAGGTTTCCGAACTATATGACATGATCCACCCAAATGCAGACAGTCAACTGACAGTAAGATCTGTTTTTGTCATTGGTCCGGATAAAAAAGTGAAATTAACAATTACTTATCCTGCTTCGACCGGAAGAAATTTTGATGAGTTGATCCGTGTTATTGATTCACTTCAGTTGACTGCTTATCATAAGGTAGCAACGCCAGCGAATTGGAAAAACGGAGAAGATTGCGTTATTGTTCCTGCGGTTTCCAACGAAGAAATCCCCGATCTTTTTCCTAAAGGGCATCAGGAAATAAAACCATATTTGAGAATGACACCTCAACCAAACCTATAATGGCAATGAGCCTAATAAGAAGCCATTGGTCTTGACATCAATGGCTTTTTTATATTTAATATTTTAAATTTATTGAAAATATATGTAAATTTGTTATATTAAAATTATAAGATATAGACAGAATATGCCAAAAAAATACGATCTGCCCGAAGATAACATCGATGATATAACACTGCTGGAGCCTACAGCCTCCTACTCATATGCAGACTATTTGAGGTGGACATTTGAAGAAAGAGTTGAGATCATCAAAGGGAAGTTTTTCAACATGTCTCCAGCTCCGATACGAATTCACCAGGAAGTGTCTGTTAATCTTCTTACAATCTTTAGTAATTACCTAAAAGGTAAAAAGTGTAAAGTATATCATGCACCATTTGATGTCAGACTACCTAATAAGCAAGAAGATCCCTTCGATAAAATACAATCTGTTGTACAGCCAGATCTTTGTATTGTCTGTAATGACCAACTACTAGATGACAAAGGCTGTAATGGCGCCCCTGATTTGATTGTGGAAATCATATCGCCTTCTACCAAAAACAGAGACCTTAATCAAAAATATCAACTGTATCAGGAAAATAAAGTAAAAGAATACTGGATCGCCTATCCCAGTGAAGAGCAGATCGACGTATTCCTGCTGGATTCGAAAACCAATCGATATCTTCCTGCATTGCGTTACAGAATCGGTGATCAGATACCAATCAATCTGTTTGATGGTTACACCCTAAATTGCACTGATATTTTTGGATAATATTTGCCGATCATATCATCTAATGATGAAAAGTTTTGGATAACTCTTTTATTCATCGTTACTCTTCTATAAGTTCACAGCTTTTCAAACAATTATTAATAAAACCATAATTATCATGAAAAGTAAAATGAACAAACTGGAAGAAATCCGTATTAAAAGCTTTGTTACAACTATTTCCGACCAATCAGCTCATACTGTGAAGGGTGCGGGATTATCACTTGTACTATGTGAGGGAGGAATCTCATTGGTATCATGTCGTCCTGATCCTTCAAATGTTGAATAGAGTTAATTTCAAATTTATATATGAAAAGAGGTAGGTATATTGATGATTAATCTATCTCTTTTTCTTTGCTTTAAAATCCAGATATACACCAATTCTTAGATGAATCGTGCTTCGGTTCAATTGATTTTCTGAGACATTAAAATTGTACAAAACTTGCCCGTCTCCATATATGCTATTGAATATTTTATATTTTTTCCTTATGCCAGCCATAATATAATCTGATCTTCTTCTTTCATCGGCGTTATCATCCGATTGAAATAGAAAAGTTCTGGTTTCATATCCAATGACGGCAATAAACCCTTTGTGAAAATCGTAATTAAGTGATGAATTCCAACCACGAATTTTGCTATAGCCAAATTCCAATCCCCGACTATTGATTGTCGCATTAAAGCGCCAAATATGGTTAATTTTCAGATGCCATTTATCGGTCATTTTATAGCCCAGATATGGACTGATGTCGATCGATGAAACCGAATCTCTGATGATTTCAAAATCGGACCCAGCGATTAGCATCTCAGGAAACCTATTTATTTTTGTACCTTTTATATCACCCCTTGCAAGTGCTTTGATATCTGATACTTGTTCATACTTCTTTTTGTAGTCAGCTATTTGATTGTGAGCAGCCAATAGTTCATTTTCTTTACCTCGGAAATAGTTGGTGCCTTTATTTTTGATCTTTTCTTCTATACTTTTCTTCAATAGTTCCTCATCCTGCAATTCGCGCATCATCTTCAATTGTTCTTCCAATGCTTGTTTTTCACCCAGAAGAGCAGCCTCTTCTTTCCTGGCTAAATTGAGCTCATTTGAAATATTCAGGCGGCTATTTAGCTCTTCTTCTACTTCTTCAGTATTTCCTTGCTTAATTTGATCAAATTGGTCTTTATACTTCGAAACATCTGAATTAAGTTGCTTGATTTGATCTATTTTCTGTTTCCCATCATCCATCGAACCAACTCCTTTTAAACCTTCAATTTTTTCATTCACTTTTTCCTTGTAACCGTCCAGTGGGTTTTCGATTTGAGGAAGATTCAGTTTGGGCATCTTCTTTGGTAGATTTGGAAGTTGTGAAGTGTTAATTCCAGAAGTTTCAGGAATATCAATCTTCGGATTATCAATATCAGGTATTGAGTTGCCAAGATCATTCGATTGTGGAGTTTTAGCGATCTCAAATCCAGGCACTTTCAAATCCTGATTAGTATCAGCGTTCAATTTGTTGATGACATCATTAGTCATCTGATTATAAAGTTTTGGTAATGGATCAATTACGTTGCTGGTGAGCGTATCAAAAGCGCTATTTCCTTTATTGGATAAATTCCCAATTTCCTCTTGCTTGTTTTGGAGTTTTTTGATTTTCCTATCTACTCTGGCGTTTATTGAATCCTTTGCAGCTAAGCTTGCTGAATCCAACCTGTTTTCAAACTTATCTATTTGATTCTGAGGAATATTACTGATGTTAGTTAAATATTGATTGACCGCATTAACAGAGTCGTTAACAGCAGAACTTTTGCTGGTGAGAACCAAATTCAAAGAATCTCCTGACAGGTTAGGCTTTAAAGAATCAATGGGATTCAAGGTTCTCGAATTGACAAATAAACCATCAAGCAAATTACCTGTACTATCAAGTTTTAGTTGTAATTTGGTAGCAACTCCTTTAGCCTTCAAGAGGCCTAAAGAATCTGCTATGGCCTTAGGTTTATTGACAATCCCTAACTTAACTAAATCTATTTTTTCTAATAAAACCAATGAATCAACGCTCAATGTATCCGTTGGATTAATCAAGGTTATACTATCCAGCTTTTTTCCGATATTCAGAGAATCCGTTGGGTTTTGTGCATGACCATAGCCATAAATGAGCATGCAAGCGACCAGTAGTAAGCAGGCACGGAAGACTGTTCCGTGCCGTATTACCTGGTTTTTGTGATTATTGGTTTTCAATGAATTTTGGTTTTGTGTTGAGTTGATCTCGTCGAATTTTGAAGGAGATAAACAGGTATATATTAACAAGAAATTCTAGATATGCTCTCATAGGTACTAGTTTGAATCTATTGCAGTTGTAAATCTTACTACTTCAGATTTGACTGCAGTTGTAACTGCAACGCCTGGCTTACCTACACTAAACCCTACCTTCAATTCTTTGGCCGTAGCATTATATTCAATCATTAAATTAAACCCAGCTCCCAAGTCAATCCTAAATAGGTTTTCTGCTACAGGTATAATACCATCTGATGTAAACCCTGTTTTTGGATTAAGTATATCCTTAACCTTACCGTCATCAAATATAAAGATGAATCCGCCTTCGATTACCGATGCTGGTTTGGTTGCAAATCCTAATAACTTTTCTGATAAGTCAAAAGTATTGCTTTGTACTTCGACGAAATTTGATACGGTACCATTACTTTGCAATCCAATTACTTCCGTCTCTACCGTAACTCCACCTACTGAAGACTTGGCACCTAAAGATAGAAATACTCCTGAAGCAGCAAAAGGAGCTTCCGGGTCGGGCTCATACAGCCTCATCCTTTGTTCTACAAACTCGTTCCACCTTTTACGTCTAGCCTTCCAGGAATTTGGATTTTCGAACGAAACAACAGGGTTAAGTGGTTTCTTGGTGGAAAAATAAACCCAGGAGTTATTT
>JBCBHL010000343.1:0-7930 GCA_038525605.1 Bacteroidota bacterium | reverse complement strand
CATTGGTAAATCAAAACTAGAGTTTCAGCTGGAGAACTGGGAATCGACGGGTTATCAGAACATTCTGATAGAAACAGATTCTATTTCTGGTGAGTACAGCCTTCAGTTGATACCGGAAAGATTTCAAATCCTGGAAGCAGGTAACGAAACCTATAATGTAGACCCGGAAAGTATTCCGATTCTGGACCTTAGTAACAGCCTGGAACCTATCAGCGTTACTGAGGATGTATTTGATGACAATGACGAGTTTGTACGAAGAGACTCTACAGGATATCATCACAATTTATCATTTACGATAAGAGTTGATCCATTCGTCAAAGTGCTTGATACCAATACAAATGAAGCATTTAGCGGTGAACAATCGATCTCTTTCCTCGATCAGGAAACAGGCGAAACATTGGTATTCGATCTTTCCCTAGGAAATCCCTTTCACCATGATATTCTAAAAATGGGTGGCCGATACAAAATGTCTGTCAACCTGTCGGAAGTTTATATCAACCCCAATCATCCTACTCTGGGCAATTATGTTGATCATGTGCCTGTACCGGAAGCAGAAATCACGGTAATAAGCAACTTGAGCATGGCGGAAGGTAGCATTACAGGCAAAACAGATACGGAAGGCAACTATTTCTTCGAGTTTGATGCAGGATATCCAAGTATCTCTGAAGATGGAACGGAAAACTCCTATACCAAAACAATGGAAATCTATGCTTCGTCGGGAGACATCAATGTAGCCTGGAATGATGGAGTTCCCTACAGAGCCTATATCCTAGGAGCAAAACCGCTGGAAGGAACCGACTTTGTGACCTATGGACCGGAAGTACCGGAAATTGTATTGCACGATCCGCCAGGAAGCCATAGCTATGCCTGGATTGAAAAAGGCTCTACATACAGCAGAGACGAAAACTGGACATTCTCTATCAAGGACAACACTGGTCTCGCACTGGAAAACTATAGAGGATTTACCACCAGAGTTCTGACAGCACCGGTCGGCCCGATCACGAAATTCGACGTAATCAACACGGGTGTTAACGGATTGAATTTATACAAGGAAACCACCATCGATGGAGGTTACAGAGAAACCTACACCTTTACCGAAAGAATAGAAACGAGCTCCGACCCCAATGACGTAGGATCTGAAGCTGATTTATACATTGGTAAAGCATATAATGCATTCATGTCTAAGTCAAGAAATATGAAGCCGATGAAGAAGAGCTTCGCTGTGGCAAATGGGCTCACTTACGTAGAACATGCTGCAGGCACCTCGACTGATGATGACCTGGTACTCGGATTTATCGACGGTGTGGTGATGGACGAAGGAAAGAATGAAACCTATTTCATCTATTCTCAAAGACAGATCATCTATGAAATATTACCGGAGTTAATGGCCTTGAGAGATGAGTTGCTCATCAGTTCGCCCAACTACACTTCCAACTTTCCGATGACCAGCAGATACTGGGGATTAAGCAACGACGACCGTGATGCCAATACTCCCGAAGCGTTGACTGAGTCCACTTCAACTGACTTGGTGAATTATCCTTCTTACAACATCAATTTGGAAGGAGTCAAAGACTTTGAAATCCAGGATTCCGTATTTTGGCTGAATCAGCAAATGGGTATCTGGATTTCAGTACTGGAACAGGAAGAAGCGGATAAAATCAACTCTGTCTATGTGAGAAACATCTCGATCGATGGAACTGCAGGTGGTATCACTAGTTCTATTACACAGGATATCGAGACGAAATACAACTATAAGCGTGTTAACAGCTGGAAAATGTTCTCTAACACTGCTTTTGGTACAAAAGCAGCAGGACAGGGTTTCCAGGTCAATACCAACTTCGATACGAATATCGGATTATCCACTCAGGACAATCGAACTTCTGGCAATCAGGTTACTTTCGGATACATGATCAAAGAAGATGATGAAGGCGACTATTTAAGCATTGATGTGAGTTCTCCTGACGGCACGCAGGTATACGATGCGAGCTCATTCATCAATTTCCTGCCTAACAAGGATCAATGGCTATCGGAAAACGGTACGGATATGCTGCTGGGTATCGGTGGTGAAACTCGTGCAATAGGCACGGCCGGACGTTACGGCTTACACTACCTGATGGGTAAAACGGCGAAGGCGATGACAGCCAAATCTGTCAAAAGAGCCAATGCCTTTATCACACCTGTATTCTTTGCTGCGGACCTTATCTTCCATACGGTTGATATGGCCAACATTGGTAATTTCCAGGAAAAAATATTGAATCAGACTGATGAAAACCAGGATGGTGGAATTACAAGATTCGGTATCTCCAGTCCAATATTTACAGTAAAAGGTGGTGCGACAAGATGCCCCTACGAAGGTGGTGAAGTCAGCTCATTTTATCTGGAAGAAAAAGAAGATGGCACTTATGAGCCTTATGAGTTACACACGGCCACTTTGAGAAGAGAGGTGCCGGTCATCAACGCAGAACCTGCAATTAGAAAAGATGTGCCGGAAGACGAGGCTGCCACATTTGTGCTGAAACTTCAGAATGAAAGTGAGTCAGAATCAAGCATGTGGTATAACCTGGAAGTGCTGGAATCTACCAACCCCGACGGGGCTACTCTAAAAATCGATGGCATCAGCCCTAACAGATCATTTTTAGTTCCTTATGCTGGCACAGTAGAAAAAACATTGACCATCACCAAAGGAAGAACAGATGTTTTTGCTTACGACAGCATAGGTTTGATACTCACCTCCTCTTGTCAGGCGGATCCTACAAGTACTATCGGCGTAATTGCTGATACGGTATATGTTTCAGTGGAATTTTTACCCGAGTGTTCAGGTGTAGCAATTGGAAACTTTGCCGACAACTGGATTCTGAACTACAAAGACGGTAACAGCATCCCGGTAGCATTGGAGGATTTCGATCCGAACCTATCTACTCTGGAGAAGATCAGTTTCATGTATAAATCGTTGAGTGGAACGCCTATCACAGGTGCAACTTTCTTCACTGATACTACTACGCAGGAATACAGAGAATTCGTTGGTGACAAAGGACTGATTCAAGGCAACAGCCTGTCGTTTAACTGGAACATCGAAGGATTGGTAGACCGCGAATATCAGATTTGGGCTCGTGCGATCTGTTCCGATGGGTCCATAACTGACTCAGATTTACTAACAGGACTGATCGACAGATCCAATCCGGTAGTTTTTGGAACACCAAGTCCGGTAGATGGTATCTATGACGCTGGTGATGACCTGAAAATCAAATTCAGCGAATCGATACAAGCAGATTTGGTCAGAGATCATAATATTTCGGTGAGAAGTGTTCTAAACGGAGCAGATGTATCACATGCTACTTCCTTGTTTTTGGATGGCAACACAGGAAACATTGACATTGCCAATGTATCTTTCAACAACAAGTCATTTACCTTAGAATTCTGGAGCAAGAACAACCTGGTTACCGCTCAATCTGGTACACAATTCCTGAAACACGGTAACGGAAGCAATCTGGTAGCCATCCAGCATGATGGTAGTGATGTAACATTCACAGTAGGTACTCAGTCACTGACTGTTTCACCATCCTTTGTATCAGATGCATCAGCAACGGCATGGCATCACTGGGCATTTATTTATGACAGATCCAGAAAAATGCTGGAAATCATCATGGATGATCAAAGCCTGGGAACTATGAGTGATATCTCTTTCAATCCTTCTTACACAGGTACACTTTCAATAGGAAATGGTAGCTATGCAGGTCACATCCATGAATTCAGAATCTGGGAAGATGTGAGAACCTACGGAGAAAAGGTGGCCAATATGAATGCAACACTTTCCGGCAGGGAAACGGGACTTTATGGCTACTGGCCTTTCGACGAAGGCAATGGCACACTGGCGATTGATAAAACAGCCAGTAGAAATGCTACTGTTGCGGCAGACTGGTCGCTGCTACCGGGAGGTTATGCCTGGTCTTTCGATGGAAACAGCTACCTAAATATGAATTTAACCAATGTGATCATCGATCAGGAAACGGATATGACACTAGAGTTCTGGTTCAAGGGTCAGGGTAATGGAACACCTGTAACGCTACTATCCAATGGTTCGGGAATTGGTGGTATAGATACCTACCAGGGTGCAAATAACGAAATGCGCATAGAAGCAGATGCATCCGGGTTGATTCACGTCATCAGCGACGACTATGATTTCCAGGGAACTTCAGTAAATGTGCTCGACAATCAATGGCATCATTTTGCACTGGTAGTTGACAGAAGATCAACCGCCAAAGTGTATATCGACGGTGAGTTACACAACAACACCGATGCTGACAACCTCGGCGGACTAAGCGGCGCTGAAATGACCATTGGTGCAAGAGTTATCAAAACTGATGCAGTCACTACCACTTACGATCAGCATTTTACCGGAGCTATTGATGAAATCAGGTTTTGGAACAGTTCCAGAAGTGCGTTGCTGATCTCCACATACAGCCATACGAAGGTGGAAAGAGACGAACCCGGACTGGTATCATACCTGCCGTTCGAAACCTATGAAACCAATGCCAACGGCACGTATCTGATGTTTAGCAGCTTGTCCGATCAGGCAAATGGAGATTTACTATCGGATGTCAGCGACACTTATTCCAGTGATAGCAGCTACTACTATCACAACGACAGACCTCCTGTTAAAGACATCAGGGGACTACAGGATATCCCGTTCACCTTCGTGATTAATAATGACGAACTGATCGTTAATCCTACCGCTGAAAGCAGCAGACTGGAAGGACAGGTCATCGAAATTACGGTCAGCGGTATTCAGGACTTATATGGCAACTCTCAACTGTCGCCTGTAACCTGGACAGCATTTGCAGATCAAAATCAGATCGAATGGAATGATGAATCAGTCATTAAAGAGAAGGACGCTGAAGCGAAACTGAGTTTCACCAGCTCATTTACCAATGAGAGTGGTTTAGCCTACAACTATCAATTATCTAACCTGCCGGAGTGGTTAACAGCGGATGTTAAATCCGGCGTTATCAATCCACAGGAGACTATTGAAGTGGTATTTGAAGTAGCGAATGCACTGAATGTAGGAACTTACGAGCAAAACATCAGTCTGGAAACAGATTTAGGTTTTACCGATCAGCTGGCAGTTACGGTCACCGTACAGGGTGATGTGCCGGAGTGGACGGTTGACGAAACAGCGTTCCAGTATTCTATGGGACTGTATGGTCAGGTAATCATCGACAATGAAATATCGGCCGATGAAAACGACTTAGTAGCAGCATTTGTAGGGAATGAGTTGAGAGGTTCGGGGCATATTGCCTGGGTACCGGAAGTTGGTTCTTACCAGGTATTTCTGACGATTTACAGTAACACTGCCTCCGGCGAATCGATTACATTGAACATATATGATGCAAGTACAGGTGTCACGTATAGTGAAGTAACGCCAAACATCACCTTTTCTGAAAACCTGATCATGGGTAGCATTGTGAATCCGGTAAATCTGGAAGTTGGTGAGGGCATCACCAAAACGATGACACTGGATGCAGGATGGAACTGGACTTCTTTCAATTATAACAGTGCTGAACTGAGTGACATCAATCAGTTGTTTAGCGGTATCGGTCATGAAGGCGATATCGTGAAGAGTCAGGCTGAATTTTCTCAGTATACGGATGCTGCCGGCTGGGCAGGAAGTCTTTCAGGGTTTGGGCCACAGGCCATGTATAAGATTTATGTGAGCGAAGCAACAACCCTGAAACTTTCAGGTGTGCCTTTCAATCCAACACAGGTGGCTGTAAATGTCAACTCTGGATGGAACTACATCGGGTTTGTACCTCAGGTAAAAATGACGCTGGATGAAGCTTTGGTAGGATTGAATCCGCAGGAAGGTGATCTGATCAAGACCAAAACAGAGTTTGCGACATTCCATCAGAGCGTTGGGTGGGTTGGATCACTCAATGAGATGAAACCAGGTGAAGGCTACATGTTGCACCTCGACTCAGCTCATGCTACAGCGTTCAATTATCCGGAAGGTAGTGGATTAGCGGCCAGAGCGACTGATATTGAAAGCAATGAGGAGCCAATAGCAATTGAAATAAGAGAAGCAGATCATGGACATAACATGTCTGTCATCGCGACACTTTCAGAGATGACGCTGACTGATTCTCAACTGCTGGTAGCCTACTCAGGAACAAATGCCATAGGCTATGCCAAACCAGTGACCGTACTGGAAGAGCAAATGTTCTTCCTGTCAGTGAGCGCTGCACATGAAGAAGAAATCAGTTTCAAACTGTATGATCAGAAAACGGAAGAGTTCACCGATATCAATGAAAAGATCAACTACAGTGAAAACGCGATCCGTGGAAGTGTTGATCAACCTGAATTACTGACAATCGCAACAGTGCCGTCAACAATTAATAATCTCCGTGTATGGCCTAATCCATTCAACGATGAACTGTCACTTGCTATTCCGGTGAAGGAAAGTGGTTCAGTAGCTATTCAGATCATTGACTTTAATGGCAAAGTGATCTTCAGAAAACAATATGAAGCTTTGCAGCAGGGATCGATGAATGTGAAGATCTCGGAAGGTTTGCAAAACCTGAAAAGTGGTGTCTATCTGCTGAGAATAGAATCAGGTGGAGAAGCTGAAATCAGGAAACTTTTGAAATAATACTTTTAGTCAACGATTAATGCTAAGCAAAAAAGCCCCGGTACTTGTGCCGGGGTTTTTTATTGAAATCGTCTGCGAAAATACTTTGCAACAAAGATCAGCAAACAATTAGCTTCCATTACAATCGCCAAAAGCCCCGAATTGCTCCGCGACTAATGACTTCAATCAACGTAACTGCTCAGTTAGATTAATAAACAGAGCAATTTTGGCAATTACTGCCGTAACCAAACTACAAACTAAGTTGCTATAACTCCTGTCTCTTACTTTAGCTTTCAATAAAAACCCATAGCTGGCATAACGAAACTAACTGTAATCAGCAACAGTGGTCGACTCAAACTACTACGAAATACTTCTTACGATCTCTTTTACCTACTCAATTTCCTGAAGTGTTTTATGACAATGAATTAATAGTAACCGGATGATATTCCGGTCATAGCGACCAATTACCGGCAATGCCTTCATCAATATTCTACTGACATCTTCTGCGGATAAATGTTCGGATATATGCAAACCTATATTGACAGACCTGTTGGGAAATCTACGTATCGAAATTTCAAAATCTTCTCCCGACGATTGTGTCGATCGCATGCTTTCCTGCTTTCCACTTTGCGACCCGAAAAACAGATATCCTGCCAGCGGTATTAGTACTAAAGAATACATCGGACTTAAATCCACAGGCAAAAACAGACTATCCATCAGACTTTGTATAGCACTCATTATTAATTAATTAAGACTTATCAAATAGGCAGCGATTAAGGTAGAGCAGAGCCTTTCACAACTCTACTCTTTTGCTAACCAATTAAAAAAGATGACATCACATCGCAAAACTTCTCAACAGATCAAACCAAATAAAGACCAACTAATTATTTTGTTTTGAGTAATTGAACAATTTTCCTTTAATTACACCTACGCTTGGTGGATTTACACCATTTTTTATAAACTTTAAACAAATTTATAAATTTCTTCTTAAAATAAAAAGAGATTTGTAATATTATACTTATTTTATATTGAAAAAGACAGTAGCAGAAAGACTGAAGTCCTTTAGAATCCATGTTGGACTTAATGTGGCAGATTTTGCTGAACTTCTCGAAAAAGGAACACCAGCCATTTACGCCATCGAACAAGGAAGAGTATTTCCTCAAATTGACGACCTTGCTAAACTTCAAAGACTTTATGGTCTCAACTTAAACTGGATTGTTTCAGGAAACGGGAACATGATCCTCAATGAGAACAAAAAGGATTTTGACAAGGGCAGTATCAAAGAGATGATCAATAATCTGAAAAACA
>JBCBHL010000342.1:0-8020 GCA_038525605.1 Bacteroidota bacterium | reverse complement strand
TCGTTTTCATAATTAAGTTTTTAATGATTTTAAAATATGGCCCGAAATTAAATAAGGTAGCCAATCCATACAACGGCTGTTTTTGATTTTCCTTGTTTAGGACCTCTGGTATAAATCATGATAAGGCCAGGCGAGGTAATCGTTAGCGGAGAAGTAGGAACGAAGGTAAGAAAGAAAATGCGTTCAGGAGACATTTTAGAATTTAACAGACAAACAGGAAAAGTAGCGCAAGTTATATTGGGCGTGTGCTGATAAGCTGCGCAAATCAGCACCAGGCTATCCGCGCTACGAGCAGGGCCACCTGATGGTAGCTTGCTCCTATCCTTCACGCAGTATCCGCAACGCCTGCAGGCCTTTTGCCGCTTTTGGTGTTATCACCAAAAGAAAAACTAGACAAATGTATAATGTTTACTGATTTTATATAACTTTAGAAGGAAATGGAGAAGATAGATAACATCGGAAATAAACTCATAGATAAAATCTTGGCCACTAAAAATGTTGAATTGTTAAATGCCATTGATCAAATTTTCACCTCTACAAACGCAGAAGAAGAGGTAATTTCACTACATCCTGCTCAAGTCAAAATGTTAGAGATGAGCGAGAAAGACATTGAGAATGGAAACTTACTCTCGGAAGAGGAACTTGATACAATGGATAATGAATGGCTGAATTAAAAGTTTCTTATGTGCCACTTTTGGTGTTTTCACCTAAAGCATATGACTTTAATTAATTGAAAAATACTCTATTCATTCAGAGCTCTCCGATAGCTATCGAAGAAGCCCTGAAAGTGAAAAATCGTTATTTAGTCATTCTTTTTCTTAGGAACTACATAGGTAGTGGCATAATCTTCCAGATCAAAACCTCCTGTAATCTTCTTCAAGTCTTCCTGTAATAGTTTTTCGAAATTCTTCGTTTTCATAATTAAGTTTTTAATGATTTTAAAATATGGCTCGAAATTAAATAAGGTAGCCAATCCATACAACGGCAGTTTTCAATTTTCCTTGTTTAGGATCTCTGGTATTGTTGTGAAAATTTGATTTTGATCCACTGATCCGAGCATTCAGGTGAAATACGGAACACCCTAAGTGTAGCATTTGCTACACTTACCATATCTCAAAGCTTTCATAGCTTTCCACCTACCGATCCAAGCACCTCCTTTCTCCGCTTTTGGTGTTATCACCAAAAGGTTATAGTGATATTGATAAAAAATGGTAGCGTTAGCAAATGAGATGCCTGATATCGTCTTTTACGGTTTAAACTCAACGAATCGATCAATTCAAGGACAATTTAAGACACCTGGACAGAGTGCTATTACAACGTCATTCTGAGGAGACAAGAAAAACAATAACTTAGGACAATCAAACAGTCGACGAAAGGATCTTACGTGTAGAAACCTTTTGAAGACTCGAATTTTTCCGTGAGCTAGATTCCTTCTTCGATGTTATAGTTCTTCAAAATTTATCGATTCACCAATCTCATCGGAATGACGTCCATATAAAGAGTAGAAGAACAATTTTACGTTATCGAGTGCAGCGAAACTTAGAATCCCGACCTTTAGAGTCGGGGCGATCTTACTTTGTAGGCCGTAGCTTCAGCGAAGGTTTGCATAAAGTAATTCTACATACATCCATTTGAATGACACGGAGATATTCTATATTTAAGCTTTAAGTAAAAACTATGAACGTACGCTTATCCAAAGAGCAAAAAATCAAAATGCTGAATGCCGACCAGGTATACAATGTCATGCAGCAGGTATTGCTGAGAGAAAATGAGATTAGTCGGGGACAAGAACATTTCTGGATCATCGGGCTGGACAATGCCAATAAGATTTTGTTCATAGAGCTGGTAAGTCTGGGAGCTGCCAACCGCGTACAGGTAAAACCCAGGGAAGTCTTTCGGGTGGCGATTTATAAAATGGCTGTGAAGGCGATACTGGTACACAACCACCCCAGTGGTGAGCTATTTCCCTCTGAGGATGACAAAGACGCAACAGACAGGCTACTGAAGTCAGGTGATATGCTGGGCATAGACATCATAGACCATTTGATTATCTCGGAAGAAAACTTCTACAGTTTTGAAGACAGCGGACTGCTAAAAGAATTGCAAAACAACGGCCTCTACCAACTGGTAGAAAAAGAAAGAGAATCCCTCCGCCTCTGGAAGATTGAAGTTGAAAAAGAAAAAGCTGCCAATGAAAAAGCTTTATCCATTGCAAAAAAATTAAAAGATGAAGGAATGGATGAGCAATTCATTAAAAAGATTACTGGCTTGGGTTTGAGGGAGATTAGGAAGTTGTAGTAATTATGAATTTGATAATAATGAATTCATAATGATTATACTGGTTGGTTTTTCGTCTTTGATTATATGGGTAATCGTCAATCTGGCGTCATTGCGAGAGCAGCGAAGCAATCTTACGTATAGAAAAGTTCAACTCTTCAATCAGTAAACAGCCTATCGGCAGATGTAATTGTTATGACTTTAAATTAGAAAATTCATACTTCCTTATCGTCTTTTGAAGAATCTTCCAATGATTGCGAACTTGTTTTTTCATTTCTGGTGCCCCCATTATCTCGGATGCTTTAAAAACATAGCTTATAAAATTACCTCTGTATTCTTTTTTCCGAACTGATTTTCCGCTTCCATTGTTAATAGTCAGTTCCCTTGGCCTACCCCCTTTGTAAGAATATAATCTGTATATCTTTCTTTTAAATATTGGTAATTTATCCACGAGCAACTCAGATTTCAAACTTTCTACCCTACGGCTTTTTCTACCAATTGATTCCTTCATTTCTCTGTAAAATGCACCGATATTTTTTGTTTTAATAAGGGTTTTGTTGCCATAAAACTCAAAACCAAGATAATTCAAAGGTCCCGAAACAAAATTTCCTAAATCATTAATTATACTACTTTCAATACCGTTTTCTGTTGCTTTAAAATAGATTGTCTCTATTTTGTCTTTAGCAATTTCAAGCTTGATATCTTCAATACTTTTTGAGATAAACTCATCTACAACTTCTACTTCACTATTATCACAAACAAAAATCATGTCATCAGAATATCTTCTGTAAAAGACATTAGAAGTTCCTACTAAGTGTTCAGTTATTTCTTTATCAAACTCATACATATATATGTTAGCCATCAGCGCACTAATCGGTAAACCATGCGGTATTCCTTTAGTTTTAGCATGGTTTTTATATGCTTTTATTTCTGATTCTACAAAATCCTTGACAGAATGAAAGTAGGAGTGTTTGCCGATTTTTCTAATTTCTGAAAGTTTTTTCTCGTCAAATCTTCTATGATCGACTTTTAAATCATTCAGATTTATAAAGGAATAGTTGGTTATTGACTTGTAGATGTTATAATGATCCTTTGGTAAGGATTTACAACCTAAACATTTGCCCACGCTTTTTTAAGAATTTTATGATCCAGCGTTGGGAAAAAGTTTTTGATATCGTATAGTAATGCAACGCAATTTCTTCTTTGTTTAATCTCATCGAAGACTTCTTTAGCAAAATGAATATTGCATTTATTTCTATCCGAGTCAGCATCAACAGGAATTTTACGATAGGCAATTACAGAAGAATTCAGTTTAGAATTTTTAGACAATAATTTCTCGTATTGCGGCTGAATTATTTGATGATTATAATAGCTATAAATATGCGAATCTAAATGGCATGGGTATTCAATCACCCTTACCTTTTTTGTCGACTTCCATTCACCTTCTTCAAAGACACGATGGGACCTTGTTCCATTACCATTTAGCTTATACCTCCGTTGAATTATATTTTTTGAAATCAGTGGTAAAAACTTGTGTTTGGCTATGTTTTTAGATGATTTAACATAATTATATACTTCACGTCTCTTCGAATACGGAATATCATTGGATATGTGAGGGTAACCTCTATACTTAAACCAGTCTTTATTTTTCCTCATTTAATAATAATAAAAAAGGACTGCATGCGCGGATTATTTGATTTGAAGAAACATACGTTCTAAAAGAATGAACCATCAGCCGAATACTCGACTCCCGCGAAATATTAGCTAAACTTCTAAACTTAACGTACGAAGTATTATATAACATTCATAACTGGAATAACCTTATTGGTATGGATTCAATAGAAATGATCTATGAAACACTTAACTTTGCTATAGGAATATACCCGCTACTTAGTCATATTAGTGCGATCTTTGGGATTTCTTTATTCTTAAGAAGAAAGAAATTGCATAAGATCGTAACTGTTTGTTTAATTCTCGTATTTATTATCCCGAGTTAACGGTCAGAATTAATTGATGTTCATCACATCATACGGTTCAATAATTGTCTCTTCATTTTCATACAGTCCTTTATTCTTTAAACTCTTTTAAACACTCAATTGGTAACTCATACTCGCTATATTTTTGTTGAAAAGGATTAAACCACATGACTTTTACAAGAGAATTTGAAATCTCACTCTTTATATTTCCTTGATCGTCATAAGCTTTTTCATTGATAACTTTTCTTAACGCCGACATCAGAAATATAGGGCTGGCATACGTAACCAAAGGATTTTTCTTTTCTGATTTAACATTTTTATCGCCATCTTCATCCCTATTTTTGTAGCTTTTATCAGTGTATAGGCTACTGCTAGAATATGAGGTTGATTCTTTATATTTCTTTAATTCTAATTCTCTGGTTGTGAATTGAACTTTTTTGCTATATTCAAATTCTGTTTTTGATTTTATCTGGACTTCAAATTGTTTTAAGAAAGACTCAAATATAACTTTTTCAACAAATTCGCTCTTCCCGTTATTAAACCATAAAACCTTATATTTAATTCTTTCTGCTATCTTAAATCCAGTTTGAGAGTCGTGAGTTTTTTTATACTTATTTTCAATCTCTATTCCTATTACAACCATTATTGGAGGAATATGTATCGGATCGCCCTTTAACGGATCTGTATTAGGATATGATTTTATCACTACTAAATCTCCGAGCTTGAATTTTGGTGTAAGATGTGTTATAAGTAATTAGCTTGCTTACAATAAACCTAAAGATATCAATGTGCTACGCAGATAAAAAAGGACATATCATCATTTCGACTAATCATCTTAATTAGACTATTACAGTACTGAATAAGTAGATTAAAAATTGATCAATTTGAGAAATACTAGATTGATATCAAAATAAACTACAAAATGTCACCAATCATCCACATTTATACTGTGAACGAAACTAAGTATAGCATCTAAAATACCACATGCTACATTTTGTGAGTTTAGTGTAATCAAACAAAAACTTTCTATGCGTAAGACTCCGGCTCTCAGTTTCGATGCTCATTGATAAAACGATTAGTGTTTCGCTCGGAGTGACGGTACTAAGGAATTGTTTAGTATTCCAACATTAAAAATGCTGTATTAGATACATCCTCAATGCATTTGAGGACCATTTAGAGCCTTCAATAGGTCCTTAGCCCATGAGCTGGCCAAGATAACTAGCCTAGGTCATAAAAAACTGCGCTTCAAAGTATTCTGCCAGTCGAAATTGTCTACAGAATTGTCTATTGCAGCTGATGATTTTCAAACATTAACACTTTGCTTTTTAGTATCTTTACTGACAGTTAAGTGTGACTATTGAGTGTTTTTTTACAGAAATAACAATATTTTTTTTTTCAATTAAGACCGATAGACCATGGATTACAAATTAAGCTTATCAATAAATGCTACAGATCTGGAAAAATTAAGAGAAAGGAATCTAAACATAGTCTTGGGAAAGAGCATTTCCAATGAAATCCCTCGCATTGCGTGGAGTTCTTTTAATCCGTTTGAACACAATGACATCAGATGGAAAGATGAAATCGGAATTTACGCTGCCTTAAACACATCTTTAGAAGTTGGTTCTGTAGTTAACGTCGTCAGTGACTTAAAGAAAGCAGAACCAGGCAAAACGTACATTTTTGAGGAAACCGGTGTTTTTAAAATGACCGATCAGCCAGTAGAACCATACTCATATGAAATAGACAATCAGATGCCTGCAAATCAAAATCCTGCTTTAACATTTGGATTAATGCAAGATGTTACTATTCAGGGGATTAATAAAGAACTGTCCGTAATTAATGCTTTAGCAGTTCCTGCTAACCAGCATGTAAGATTTTTGGACGCCACAAAACATATAATCTACATCTGGCTGTTAGAAAATACAGCAAGTAGTGCGGTCATTGATGCAGATCCGGAAAAAGCCACTGTGCTTGCGTTTACAGACTTTACAGACTCTCATGACATTTCCCTTCATTTTGACATGAAAACGATGAAGTTCATCCCATGAAGATAAAAATGGGTTAAACTATCTGTTGCCTACAAGTCTGTTTAATAGTAGATATCAAACCACTTCTTACAAATGCTGTATTAGATTCATCCTCAATACAATTGAGGACGATTATTAAAATAGGATGCCGCAAATCGTCCGCATATAATTATGCGGATGCCTTAGTAGAGCATTTGCAATGCTCATAAACATTAGCAACACTCATCAATCACAATTACTCGATAATGGAAACATTTACTAATCCTTTGATACCAGCATAATCTCTGGCACTGCTATATAGATATGCTTCCGGATGATCAACAATTCCAGCTTTTACCGGATTGTTATGTGTGTAATATATTTTCTGCCAAATGTCTATAGAAGCATCAATTTCTATTGCGTGATTGCCATCTTGCCATAACTTAAACTCCCTCGCCCTACCTGTTTTCAGAACTTCAAAAGCAAAATTATTCAATATCCAGTCTCGCCTGCTTTCCGGAATTTCATGAATAGCCTTTACAATTGCTTTGCTGGTGAATTTTTTAAAGTCTCGGAGAAAACCAGACATTCCTAAAGGACTATCAACCTGGCAAACCAAATGAATATGATTGCTCATTACTACCCAACTGTAGATTGTTAATTGTTTGTGCTGAATACAGTAGTTGAGAGAGTTTACAATGATCTCTCTGTAGTATTCTCTGGTAAAAATATCAACCCAATTTGTTACTGTACTGGTAATAAAATAGATAGCATTTTGATCAGCTATCCTGTAACGATCTCCTGACATGACAGATGTTTTTAGATTTAAGTAGGTAATGTAGTTTTGGTGAAGAACAATTAGAAGTAGTAAGACTGATAGATATCATGATTTAATATTCTAATTGTCTTACAAGCATTACAAATGCTGTATTAAATTCATCCTCAATACAATTGAGGACGATTATAAAAAAACACCCTGATGGTACGGTCAGGGTGCTTATTGCTTAGAAATTTAACTCATTAGGTGATACTTCTTTCTGCAACATTGGCAGCTGAGGAAGTTTTTGAAAACCTCTGCTTCAAATCATTATAGATAGACTTAGCACCTGGCACATTCATTTTAGCACCTACCTTTACAGAATTGTAATAGGCCAATGCCGCTACATATGCCTCACTACCTGACAACAAGATGCTGTCATCCAGTTGCTCAATCAATTGTTCCAATGGTCTGTAAATTCCATTCAATAGACTTACAGCCTCAAAATCAATTTTCATGTCGTCTGCATTAACATACCGGGGAGTAAACTCCGGATTGCTTGTTGCATAATCCAGCGCCTTGCTAACAAAAGGCTCTGTACCGTCACCCATCTTCGGATGCTCTCTTCTCTCCTGAGGACTCAAAGTCACTAACTTATCCCTAAAAACTTCATTGATAGTTGTGATAGCATTAGTGACCTGAGCTTTCTCCTCATCAGTCAGTTTAATAGAAATTCTATTTTCTATACTCATTTTATTTGCATTTAAAAGTTTAACAAATGGCTGAGCAGATGATTGATGTACCATTAATTTCAATACATTTGAACAGCACTACTACTTATATGTGGAAGAAAAATGAAAAGGTAAACCTCATTTTTTCACTTTTTTTTATTTTTTTCTTGAATTGCCTTTTTTGCCGCTCTTTCCTGAAGCTTTGAAAAGATCAAAATCAAATATGCATGTTGGTTTAAACATCAATAAAGGCGGAAGAAAATATACCTGCCG
>JBCBHL010000341.1:0-8040 GCA_038525605.1 Bacteroidota bacterium | reverse complement strand
TGTTTCCTCTGGAACCCCCAAGTGAAGAGCCTCGGCCTGTAGCATGATTTTCAGCACCTCCCTCCATCTGGGCAGTTGATGAACTAAATGTCATCCCCTGCATGGTGGCCTGGCTCCAATTTTCGCCCTTGGCCACCGACCACCCTTTGCCTTCAACAATCGTGGTTGAGTCACTAATCGTCACATTGACACTTTCTCCGTTGCTTAAGCTGATGGATTCAGTTTTCCCAAAACTTTTAGCAAAAGCGATGCTTTGACTAATCATTTCACTAATCGAATACGCATAACCCTGAGCCTTGGAGTAAGCGGTCTCGACGCGCCGACGCAGGACTTTTTGACCATCCGGCCGACCCAAACTAGAGGCTAATTCTTCAGCATCGTGGCGACCCAGCTGAAAATGGAAGGTATTTCGGATATTAGCGGTAAGTCCCATCTTCAGGGATTCATTCCCCTCTTCTTCAAACTGACCATAATATTGGAAGGCTCCGCAAAACATTAAACCGTAATTGCGGCAGGTAGATAGAACCTCGCTGAACGAATTGCTTCCGGTTCCGGAATTTCCTCCTACCATTTTGTGCATTTCGTCAGCGATTAAGACGACTTTTTTATTCGGGTCATCTTTATCTACCTCTGGTCGCATCGAACATAGAGTCACCAATCGATTGAGAATGGATGCCCCAATCACCTTAGAAGTGTTCATATCCCCCTTGCCTTCAAGGTTTACGAATAAATAATAGCCTTCATCGATCAGTTTTTTTAGAAACAAATTCGATCGTTCCGCCACAAAAAAATTGTAAACTTTCTTTTCACTTAAACCCAATGTGTTTAGGGCATTATAAGTACTTTCACTCATGATCTGACGTTCACGGGGATTTAGACCACATAGGTAGTTCAGATAGATCCTGGCAAATTTCAGATCGATCTTTTTTCCAAGTCTTTCTGAGTAATTAGCGATCCCCTCTACAATATTTCTTAAACGGCTGCCATCTGCCATAATCAGGCGGGCCATGTCTTCAAAACTACCTGAAATAGAAGCGGTTAAAAGAAATAAGGCACGGCAAACGTTCTGAAGTCTACGCATCTGAGACATGTCGCCAAACAGCACTTCAAACAAGCGCAAAACGTCACCAACCGTCGTCTCTACGTCGTATCCTTCTCCCACCTCCAGAGGGTTAAACCCATAGTCCACACCGCCTTTCTGGGTGAAGTCCAAGAGAATGACCTTCTTAAAAAAAGCATCTCGTTCGGATAAAATCGCATGCTTCATCAGAGGATGGGGAGCGGTCATCGCCCGCAAAGTCATCCTTTGATAAAGCCCCGACAGAAAAGCCATGATTCGCTTATAAAGACCCCCAATCGGATCGATACAAACCATTGCATGATGCTGATTTAAAAGAAGTTGAGCAATAAAACTTGTTATCAGGTAACTTTTGCCTGTACCGGTCTTGCCAGGCATCATCATATGACCAGCAAATAGCTGATTATAATCAATATTTAAAATTTCACCGGCTCTGCCGTGAGGACCATCTTCAAGCAAAGTTCCTACACTAAAACCCTTTGCGTGCTGAGTGCCTCCATCTTGATGTTCGAATGGTTTTCCAAGTAACGACTGAATTGAAGGTGACAAAGCATCGAAATTCATTTGGAGGTTCCGTGGTTTGAAACACCATTTGATGAAGGTGAAGTGGGATTAAATTCGGCCGGAATCCAGCTCGTATCGATGCCTTTGAAAGCAGGTTTAGAAGAAGTGGCCACCGCTCCCTTAGCAGGAATCGAAGAGGCCAACTGAGGGGTAGAAACCGCTTTTCTATCGGTAGGTAGCCGAGCTTCTAAAGACGCCTCATCTGACTTCAGAGCAGGTTCAGGCAATGCCAATGAAGGCGATTGATGATCCGATGTTTCTGAAACCAAACCAAAAAGAGGAGCTTTGTTTTCGCGAGGTGGTGGGTTTGAGAGGGTTAAGAGCATGATCAAAAGCAAAGGACAGAAGATATCGATAGACAAGGCAATTAAGATTTGGGAGTGAAGCTCAGAATAATATCGGTCAATCGCTTTTTGGGTCGGAAGAATGGCTAAATAAGGTAGAACCACGTTTTGAAGTTCAATTCGATTCAGTGACTGGATCAAGTCCCGATTCGTTTGCTTTAAGCTTCTTTTGATCTTCTCGTAGGAAGCCCGCACTCGACGATACCGCCACCCCCGAACAATCGCCCCACTGGCCAGTTTCTTTTCCATGTTCTGAATCTGCAAACGCAAGCCGAAAAGTGGGTTTTGGCGGTGGCTCAGAAAGATCGGTTGAAGTTTGAGAAACGATGACTGAATGCGAGATTCTAACTCATCGATCGATAAATCCGGCCGTGAAGAAAGTCGCTTCATCGACTGTAGATGCCGAGATCCTTGGGCTAAATGTCTTTCTTGCCGGTCCAAATAATGGGTGAACTGAGATGATAGGTTCGCATATTGAATCTTAATATCCCTTAATCGATTCAATACTTTACCGTTTCCACGTTGGCCGGAAACAGCCCCATAATCCCTTTCACTGGAAAACAGCTTCTGCCAGTATTCACGGGCATTTTGAATAGAGGGAACCAGACTTTTCAATCGGATGAAATTTGTATGCGCTTGACCCTGTGACCGATACGCCTGAAAAATGATGGTAGAAAGGTGTTTCTTACGGGCATACTGGCCTGCAAACATCGAAATAACGAATTGTGTAGAAGTCCCGTACACGAAGAGAATGAAAAAAAGAACCAATGGGATGTAGCGCACTCTTTCGCGGTAGCTTCCAAAAGATAAATGACGAGAAAGAATCGGCCAGACTACGAGCGATACAGCCCCAGAAACCAGCGCTACCGCTAAGGGTAAAATCCATTCGTAAAGCAGCCCTTTGTCTGAGCCTTGCCGGAATCCTTCGAAGGTGAAGTACATCGAAATCAGGGCAGTGAGAGCCATCAAAACACTGGCCTTCCGCAGATACGATTCATACATCAGACCAGGCCTCCCAGCTCGAAAAGAGAGGGTTCTTTTAAGTCCGCTTCCGCCTGCACAGCGATATCTTTCCAGTCAAACTGCTCGGCAAAAAAGTATCGACAGCTCACCCGAGCAACCACATTGGGGTCTTTCTCAGCCATTCCACATTCGAGAAGTGCATGTTGAAGCCACCTGGGAGCCTCTTCACGAGGAATTGAGTGTGAGTCCAGGTAAACCCTCTCGAACTCCTCAATCATGCCCTGAGCGGCCTGTATTTGCCCAATAAGCACAAATACCGAGTCTCTCTGATTAGCCGAACCGTCAGGCAAATAAGGGAGCACCTGGTTCAAAGTCTCGATGGCTTTACTGAAGAACTGGGCTGGATCAGACCATAGCGGACTGTCTTTTCTCAGCAAATCAACCATCAATTGGGCTCGACTCACCGCCTCTTCAGGGGTAATGTGATCCTCTATCTCTTGTGATTCTTCATCTAGATCACGAGAATCGACCAGTTCAACTTCAAAAGCCTCAGCAGCTTCCGATTCTTCTTCCGCTTCCGTGGCAGCAGGAAGTAGCAGAACGGGCTTTTCATCCAAAATGGATTGACGCTCAGGAGTAAAGTTAATCGTTAGATCTGGCTGAGAAATCCAGTAGTTAATCATACACAGCCTTACAAATAAAGCGGGTGAGATGACATAATTTTCTGGATCAATCGTTTGAAACATCTTCTCAGCAGGCAGACCATACGAATACTTGTTAAAAGTTATGAGGCTCGTAACGACATACACCAGGTGGCGAATCCCGGCGAAAGGCTCACGAATTCGAATACTTGAAACCAGACATTGACGAATCCAAAGCCGTAGACCCGGGAATTGATTTTCGGACAAAAAGCAGGCATACAACTTTCCAAATTCGGATTCGAATAACTGTCTGTTTTTAATAATTAATTTGGGAAGATGGCGGGATTTGAATTGTTCGAGTTCAACTGCTCGATCCATGCTGGGAAAAAAACCCAGTCTTTTTCGATACAAAGACGATAAAAGAGAAGCTGCCTTATAACTGACGGGGTTGATCGAGTGGATGTCATCGACGTGACGAATGGAGACGAGTAACTCTAAGCTTGGAATCGATGAGGAAGCAATCGCCTTTTTCATCATCCGATGCAATCGCCTCTTCTCAAAAAAATCCCAAAACAAGTCTCTGAAAAATATTGTTAAAATTCCAATAAACAAAAAAGAAATGATCGCCACGATCACCAGTGCAACAGCCCACACCAATACTTTGGAAAATCCGAAGAAGTGATTAATCGCTGCCATCAGGAGCAAAAAAACCCGATATCCAAACCAGCCCACCGTGCTAAACACAAGAACAACAACAAGAAAAAGAAGAAAATACTTGAAAGCTTCAACCATCGCATTGATGGTCGCGACGTACCTGGACATAGCAATCTCCATTCGTGATTGTTGATGAGTTGATAAATTTTCAGAAGCAGAAAGGATCTAGAAAAACCTCACTCTTAGGACCTCTTTTCCAAAGAAAACCAAGAAACTCATCATTTTGGATTCTGTTTGGAAAAGAGGTCCTAAGAGTGAGGTTTTCTTTGGAGTCAAAGGTGCTTATGAGGTTCAGCCTACTCAGAGAAAAGTATTTCCTGAATAACCCTAGTGACTTAAGACTGAAATGAAGACGAAAAACCTCCTGACCTTCTTCAAATAGCGCCTTGACAGTGGGTTGAATTGCTTCAATTTCTGGCGCAGCATAGACACACACGATCATGCGGGCACCTGGCTTAAGGATAACTGCACTCTGTGCAATACGTTCTTCGACCACATCCGCTCGAATCAGACTCAGATCACCCCAACTGATGGCAACATCGAAAAAACAAGGTCTTAACCCCCTCAAATCTGAAACTGACTCGACCTCTACATAATCCACATCAATTGATGGCTGAGAGGGAAGACACCATTTCTTGGCTCCTCTCGCTTCGGCCAAGGTGACGTGAGAATGAGGCGATAAACTCTTAAGAAGAGAGCTATGAAGATGAGGTAAACCAAATAGATCCAAGCAATTCAATGGCTCATCAGGACGTACACATGCAGAAAAGAAGTCAAGATTACTCAAAATGTATAAATCCGGCTTGTCTCTATCGAGATACGTCTTGTAAGACATGCACTTATCTGAACCCCTGTTTGAGGTAAACCAATCCCTTTTGAAATACTGCATGTTTGAAGTACCTCTTCGATGAGAAAATGGAATTTAGATACACGAATCCCTACACGAATTAGAAACTCGCCAAAAAGACCGCAAAAATGAGCAAAAACAAGCTGAATTGAACCAGTCGGACTTCCCCCTTTACCAACTTAGGGGTATCAGCGGGAAATCAATGAGTGGATCGACAAAAGTAACAGCCGTGATCTCAACCGAGATCAGTCTGTTATCAGCTTACAGGTGGGATTATAGCTAAACAGGTTGCAGAAATCAAATATTTCTGCAACCATTAATAAAATCAATTATTTATATTTATTTGAACCATATGCTAATTTCAAAAAAGCAAACAAATCATGATCGCAATCAACGTGAAAAAGCACACCAACTACACCTTTCTCACCTTTCAATAAAAATTTAGAACGATAAAGACTTATTTCATCCAATACTGGTCCATATCGCTTGAGAAAAGGAGTCAACTCTATTTCTTTAGCTCCTTCAAGATTAAGAGAAGCAGAGTTCGCCCTAAGTATAACCTGAGGTGCATTGCTATGAGGCTGTAAAATATATCTCTTATTCGGATCAATTCCATTGGACAAGGATATTCCTGAATACCTTAACTTGGATGGACTTATTAATTCATACCCAAAAATATCTCTTAAGCCATTAGACAAAATTTCTTTCTCTCGCTTGCCTTTCGACTCTCTAATTGAACCTAATAATTCACCGTATTCCCTAGCTTCATCTATTTCTTTTAGGTTCTCCTCTTTGAATTCCTCAAGCTTTGCCTCAGCTTCAAGTCTCAGTTTCTTTTCATTTTCTAACTCTTCAGTAAGCGAAGTAATCTTTTCACGAAAGGATAAGAACTCAGTTAAGATCTCCTCAAGAGTAATTCGTCCTTCAGATAAGAGATGTTGGAGATCATCAGATATTTTTCCCGGTTCAACGTACTTGAGATATTGATTAACTTGCTTGTTAGCAGAATCCATAGACTGCTTAGTTACAATGGGATATTTATTCTGACGAAATTTTTCTGATCCGTCAATCGAATCGAAAAAAGATCCATCAAGAACAGAAGATCTAAAGTTCTCTAAGTCTTTATGATCTCGATCCAGTGACTCTGGTTTAGAAGAAACCTTCTTTGGATTACTCATGTAAAAGGTCCTTAAGTATTGAGGTAAACGCCTCGTCAATAGGGCGCATAGCTCGTCCGAAATCATGAAGAATAGGATAAAATCTAGATCTCAAAAAATACATACTATCAAGACTGGACTTAACTGTATGGCAAAAAATAGAGATAAAAAATTCACTAGAATGAACGTTAGAAAGAATCATGTTCAAGGATTCAGCAACCTTATCTCTATGATCATCAATGAAAATTTCAACACCACAGACAAAACTAGAAAAAGCAGAGAACGCTAGATTAAAGCGATTGAATGAATAAGAGACTGATTCTTTTAAGAAATGACGAGCGATCTCGAAACGAACAGAAGAATTAAGAATGAATTGGGTAAAATCAACAAGTGATGAGTGGGAACTGTAAGAATTATAAATATCTTTATATCTAGAAATTATAAGATGAATCTTATCAATTAATTTATAAAATGATCCATCAACTAGAAATAAAACTGAACCATTAAGATCATTAGTTCTACGGTGATTGACAGGATCGCTAATAGCAAGGCCGGCAAACGGCTTTAAGTCGTCGATTAAATTTCTACTTTTATCAATAAAATCAGAAACATAATCAATATAATTATAAGACGATCCAAGATGAAAGATAAACGACCTTTCAAAGTTTCCAACAATCATTTCAGCATCATGATTCCAGATGTAACAAGATGGAAATAAAGATATCCTTTTTCTAGAACTTAGATTCTTGAAAGGTCCAGACGAAATATTTATATCCGAGTAATAAAAATCACCATCATTGAAAATTGATGCAGATTTTTGGCTATAAAATCTCGATTCACGTCGAAATTCAAAAATTTTCATACCTACTACATGCTTATGTTTTTCCATCGCAATGTAGTGACGATATACTCTAGAAAGATAATGATCTTTTATACTATTATCAAAGGAAGATAAACAATTAACAAATTGAATAAAGTCCCTCTGGTAAAAAAAGATAATCATCTTAATGACTAAAATTCTTCGATTTATTTCTAGAGAGAAGTCTTTATTTATTTCATCATATTGACAGCTTATTACGTCTGAACATAAGTTCAAGTAAGATAAAGATTTATAAAATTCACCATTTATAAAATAAAAAATACCAATTTGGTAAGAAATTTCCATTCTCATTGAAGACTTACCAGAACATATATACTCTTCTGCTTTAGATGGATTTCCTATTATTAAATTCATCATGACGTCTGAAGTGTTATAATAAGAGTGATGATCAAAGAATTCATTTATAAAAATTGTATGTTTACTATCATCAGGCTGAAACTCAAATACCTTTGATACATAAGAGGAAAAATCCTTAAAGATATTAGACCTCTTTTGATAATGACTTAAGGAAATTAAGGTACCATCAGATTTATTCAAATCGTTCATATCCCCGAAAACCAAATTGTTCTAACATTCGACTCAAAAGCTCCCTATCCCCCTCAAAGAAGTGCTCTGGCTCAGTTTGCCCTTTGGCCAAATCCCAATCCACCGACTTCACCCATACTTTTTCTGACAGCATTCCAGATGCCACCCGATTATTATACCGCACCTGGAGTGAATCGTTATCAAAAAAGAGTTTGACTGCACCCTTTGGGTTAATAACAGGATCCGCTAAAAGCTCAACCTGGCGCTCGCTCAAAGAACTCCCAAAAGCACCCACAACATTTCGGAATCCCAACTGATCGAGCTTCA
>JBCBHL010000340.1:0-8065 GCA_038525605.1 Bacteroidota bacterium | reverse complement strand
GGGATTCCTGCTGTTGCTACACCTGCAAGAACATCAACATCTTTAAAATAGCCCTGAATACCAAGGCAGATATAATTTTGAATTTTAGTTCTGATATCAGGATATGAAAGGGAAAGCCTGTTGTCACAATAGATCGGCGAATTCCATCCTGAACTCCATTTGAAAGGTTTCTGAATGTTTAGTTTAATGGCAGAAATTTCCAGCAAGTCTCTCGATATTTCTACGGCAATATCAGTATTTAAAATCCTTATCGACATGAGACAAAATTAATATATAAATCATGAAACATCTTAATAAAAAGATCACGAATTAATAGATATTCATCTGTTGAAATTATTTAATTTGTGGCGATATTAATTAGCTGAATGAAACTATTCATCAACGACATACCTATTCTTTTTTGTACCAGAGAAAATCTTCAGGAGATTTCCTGGTATACGACTTTAATTGATTGTGATTTTGCCGGCGTCAGGTCTTCCAGTATCAATTACCTGGATGATGTTCTGATAAGGAATGCCCCCAAAGAGATGATTCGAGAGCTTTTTGAGCTTATGACGGACAAGAAATTAGGCAAAGTAGATTCCGTTACGGTCGAGATTAGAGACCTTGATAAGGTAAAAGAGTACATCAAAAGTGTTTTTACCATTGTAAAAGCCGGAGGTGGAGTGGTGGAAAAAGGAGATGAAATCCTGCTGATTCACAGGTTGGGGAAATGGGATCTACCTAAGGGTAAACTGGAAAGAAATGAAACCCCCAAAATAGGAGCAAGGAGAGAAGTGGAGGAGGAGACGGGTGTTATTGTAGAACTTGGAAAGAAAGTCTGCAGCACCTGGCACACTTATACCAGAAATAAGAAGTACGTACTCAAAAAAACCAATTGGTATAAGATGAGATGTATCGATGATACTTACATGAGCCCTCAGGAAGAAGAAGATATCATAGATGTCCGGTGGATGAACACTGATGAAGTGAGAAACGCATTATACAACAGCTACAGAACGATCAGATATGTAGTGCAGGAGTATAATAAAATGGATTGATTACTTACTTCAAGAATGGATTGTTATTCAACTATCAAAGCTTGTAAGGCAGAAAATCAGATACATCACCATCATATTTATGAACTTCCCGTATGATGGTAGAGCTAACCGCAGCATAAACCGGATCTGTGATCAGGAATACAGTTTCAAGCTCAGTGTTGAGATGCGCATTGATTTGTGAGATGCTGTTTTCATATTCGAAATCAGTTGTATTTCTCAATCCTCTTACCAAAGCGATAGCACCTCTTTTTTTGGCGAAATTAGCAGTAAGCTCATTGTAGACCTCTACTTTTACTCTTTCATCACCTTCAAAGACACTATTGATTTTTTCAACCATGAAATCAATGTCGAAGTACCTTCTGTTTTTTGCTGAGTTGAAACCTATGGCTACAATTACCTCATCGAAGAGAGACAGGCTTCTTCGTACTACATCTTCATGTCCTTTTGTAAATGGATCAAAAGATCCCGGGAATAGCGCTATTCTTTTCATTTAATCACAAAGAAAAATACTGAAAACATCAAAATACTGATGATCCATAATTTCATCAAATTGATAGCTAAAAGTCAGGTAAGATGGTTTGCTACCGAATGAAACGTTTTTGATATATTTTTTTACCAAATCCAGATGCGATGACTGGTGTTTGATATTGCCCCAAATTAATACTTTACTATCCCGCTGGCTCAACTTTAATTCTTTGAAAACCAACATGATGTACTTGAGAAAGTCGTTACTTTTTCTAATTGCAAACTGATTGTAGTATACCAGTTTTTGGTTTTCAGTAACCACGATATGGAGAATTCCTCTATCCACATGACAAAACATGGTCTTTTCATGTGTGTGATCATCATATCTGAGTATCCCTTCAATAAGCGCACTACCTTGCTGGATCAGTTGTATTTTCTTCTGAGGGTACAGAGATTGAATCCATTTACTCAATTTGATGTCTGAGGCGAAGACATTTACAGCATCAGAAGAGATGTGCTTATAATACAAAACCTCCTCAACACTTGGCTTAATTTCGCTGTTGACTGCCAGATAATCCGACGCAGCGTCTTTGATAAAGTGTTGAGAAGGTATTAATGAAAATTTATGTGTCTTGATCGAAAGCTTGATACTATTCCAAAAACCAGCCAATAATAGGTGATGGTTATCAAATAGCTTGTGTAATGCTTTCAACCTTGAATTAACAGTTGTGACATCTTCCAGTTTGTAGTCTTCCAGAATCAGACATCTGTTATCTTTCGTATTAGTTACGCAAAACTGAAAGTCTCTGATTCCTACCTGCAAAGACAAGGAGTAATTATGAAGATTATCAACGTCGAATTTATCGTCCTTAATCTTCGTAATTAACTTAAAAGAAGAAGTTTTAACTGTATTCAATGCTATTTGTTATTCCCAGTTACCTGCTGTTGAGACACTTGTTCTTGATCCGAATCTTAAAGGTCTTCTTGAGTTTCTGGTTTCGCTGTCTTTTCTGGTCGGATCCACTGGTTTAGGATTCCATACTTCAATCACGTCTACCAGTACGCCACTTTTATCAATCTTGTCAGCCCACATTTTGAATTTGACGTTTTCCCATCCTTCTTCACCTACAGGAACGTATGCCAGTTGGTCAAGCTTGAACTTAGGATATTTTGCAGCAGAGAAAACAGAGTCCATTACACTCATCGTACCAATGGTATCTAATTCAACATAAATACTATCAGCTCCATAATCCAATGGTATAACAATCTCTTTTCTATCAATGATGTAGAACTTACCAGTGTCAACAAAATTGATTAATTTGTCCCAATCACTAGTATATTGCCCATTTACCGATTTGAATGCATCTTGTGCATTTCTGATCATCACTAATTTATCAACTATTTTTCCTTCTAAGAATTGTATTCTTTCTTCTTCATCAATACTCGATTTGATAGAACTAAAGAGTACCCAGGCCAGGATTAGAGAGGAAACGATAAATACTACAGTGAAAATTTTCGATACTATGTTCATTGCTAATTGTTTTGTGCAATAATGATTATTTTAAAAATTTTTTATATATGCTTACGAAATGTATTTTTCATTTATCCGAAGCAAAGATTCAAAGCTAATTAAACCTTCTTTATTTTTTAAGTAATTGAATACATTATGTAGCATTTCAACGGGCATTTTATTTATTTTTTCCTGAGAAATGAATTTTACATCCCTTAAAATTTGATTATCCGAAGATAATTCAGGATCGGTTCCGGTTTTCACATCTCCGGAAAAATGAGTGATTTCAAAAAACAATTCAATGGCATGAATGGAATTTCTGCGTGTTTCGTGGACGAACAGTAAGCTGCCTACCTTTACTTCAAGATTGGTCTCTTCTTTGAATTCCCTAACGAGACATTCCGTTGCTGATTCTCCAAATTCCATGCCTCCTCCCGGAGGAATCCACAGTTCTCCGGCAGGACCAAATGGTTTGTGTTGCGCCATAAGTATTTGTCCCTTGTTGAACAGGATACCACAAACTCTTACCCTTAATTGTCCATTGAAACTCGAAGAAACTTCGCGATTGGTTGTCAATTGGCATATTCTTTGGTTAATTTGTAATATAATATGAAATTAATTAACGTAACAATATAGAGGTGATATGAAAAAAGTTGTTTTTTTAATTGCATTCTTCCTTGTGGGAGGATTAGCAATTGCTCAGGATTCAAAAGTTCCGGTTGAAGCTGAGAAAATTAACATGGATGGACCATATATTGCTTTCACAGAATCTGTCTATGATTTTAAGGAAATTTATCAGGGCGATAAAGTGGAGCATATATTTGAATTTGAAAATTCCGGTAACAAGCCGTTGATTATTTCAAATGTTCAGACTACTTGCGGATGTACCGTGCCTCAATATCCAAAAGAGGCCATCCTACCTGGAGCGAAAGAAAAAATCAAGGTTATTTTCAATAGCAGGGGTAAAATGGGAAGACAGAACAAAGTAATTACCATAATCTCAAATGCGGCTAATAATCCTGAAAGAGTGAGACTAACAGGTATCGTGCTACCTCCAAAGACTGATAGTTCTGATTCTGAGAAGTAATTCTCACAAAGGTTTTAACAGTAGGGAATTGATGGATTTATCCGTCAGTTCCCTTTTTTTATGCCTAAAACCAGAAAAACCCAACCGACAAGAAATAGTAATCCACCAATAGGTGTAATAGCCCCCAATATAGGCGTATTGGTAATGGCCAACACATATAAAGAGACACTGAAAAATATAATGCCTGTCAGCATCATATAGAAACTGCGATGTATCCATCTGTTTTGAATGTGTATTGATAGAATACCAATAATCAGTATGGAAATCGCATGATAAAAGTGGTATTTTACTCCCGTTTCAAAAACTTCCAGTTTTTCATTTTGAAGTAGTGTTTCCTTTAGGCCGTGCGCACCAAAAGCGCCGATCCCCACAGCTAATGCCATTAGCAGGCAACCGGTTATTAGTATGTTTTTAGTTTTAGATTGCATAATTTCTCTTTCCGAAAATTAAACTTCCCACCCTAATCATGTTACTTCCGGATTGTAAGGCAAGTGGAAAATCTCCACTCATTCCCATCGATAAGGTATCCAGATTGAATTCATTTTTGAAATTGTCGAATAAGCTTTTCAATGATGAGAATTCACTTGCTACGATTGATGTGTCATCCGTGTTAGTGGCCATTCCCATCAGACCTTTTACATTTACATATTCTAAGTTGGAAATCCTGCCTTCGTTAAACAGCGAATTGATCTCGTCTTCTGAGAATCCAAATTTGGTTTCTTCTTTTGCGATGTGTACCTGTAGCAGACAATCTATTTTTCTGCCAGCTTTCTGGCCTTCTTTATTCACCTGATTTAATAACCTCTCCGAGTCGATACCATGAATCAAATGAACAAATGGAGCAATGTACTTGACTTTGTTACGCTGTAAATGCCCAATCATATGCCATTTGATGTCTTTGGGCAGTGTTTCCCACTTTTCTACAAGTTCCTGAGCTTTGTTTTCTCCAAAATGTCGCTGACCACCATCGTAGGCTGACTGTAAATCAGAAACAGGCTTGGTTTTACTTACTGCAACCAAAGTGAAATTATATTGCGAATATCGTTCATGGATATCGGATATATTTTGAGTGATCTGGTTCATTTTAAATATGTCAACATTCTTGTATAGTAATCAATATTATACTTGATTTGTTTACTGTTTATTACATAAACTGACAATTGTTGAATGGGTGAAAATACCAAATCAGCACTCCTTTTTATTCGTCTGTTATGTTGTAAAAGTATTATTTTCGGATTAATCCATAAGGCAAAAAGTAATATCGATGGCAATATTAGGAACATTACTTAAAAAAGGTATCAGTTTAAGAGAAAGTGTTGTCCAGCAATATTCTTCTCCTGTCGATTTACAGAAAGAGGAACTCAAAAAATTATTGATACAGGCAAGGCATACTGCCTTTGGTCATCACCATATGTTCAATGATATTTTGTCCGGGTTTAAGTCTCATCATTCCAGCCTCTTTTATCAGAATTTTTTTAATAATGTACCCATTCATTCCTACCATGATATTTTCGAGAAATGGTGGTCTCTATCCCTTGCTGGTGAAGAGGATGTTTGCTGGCCCGGAAAGATCAAATATTTTGCTTTGAGTTCAGGTACTTCCGATGCTGCCAGTAAATACATACCGATCACAAAGGATATGATCAAGTCTATCAAAAAGACCAGTATTCGTCAGATACTCACTTTATCGCAATACGACTTGCCTGATCATCTTTTTACGAAGGGAATATTGATGCTGGGTGGTAGTACTAACTTAAAGAGGCAGGGGCATTATTTTGCAGGAGACCTTAGCGGAATTACTGCCAGCCAGATTCCTTTCTGGTTTCAGCATTTTTATAAGCCTGGCAAAAGAATAGCCAAGACTGTCAATTGGGAGGAGAAATTAAATGAGATAACCAGGAATGCCAGAGATTGGGATATCGGCATCATCGTGGGCGTACCGGCATGGTTGCAATTATTGATAGAAAAAATCACGACCTATTACAACGTGAGGACCATACATGACATCTGGCCAAATCTACAGATTTTTGTTCATGGAGGTGTTTCTTTCGAACCTTATAAAAAAGGCTTTGAAAAACTACTGGAAAGACCATTGATATACATGGAAA
Organism: Bacteroidota bacterium; assembly: GCA_038525605.1. Taxonomy (GTDB): domain Bacteria; phylum Bacteroidota; class Bacteroidia; order Cytophagales; family Cyclobacteriaceae; genus JANSWY01. The sequence continues at coordinate 1,855 of JBCBHL010000340.1, read as the reverse complement.
CCTATCTGGCATCAGAAGGATTTATCGCATTTCAAAATGTGCCGAACAGAAGGTCTATGAAGCTGGTGCTTAACAACGGTATCTTTTATGAATTTGTGCCCTTCAATGCTGAGAATTTCGATGAGGATGGAGAAATAAAACCAGACGCCAAATCCGTTATGGTTGATCAGGTGGAGGAAGGGGTGGAATACGCCATTTTGCTGACTACTAATGCAGGCACCTGGAGATATCTGATAGGTGATGTGATCAGGTTTGTTTCCAAGAACAATTGCGAAATTGTGATTACAGGTAGAACAAAGCATTTTTTAAGTTTATGTGGTGAGCATCTTTCTGTTGATAATATGAATAAGGCGGTAGAATTAGCTTCGACTGATCTCAATATTGATGTGAGAGAATTTACCGTAATCGGAGACCATTTCGATTCGATGTTTGCACACTACTGGTACATTGGTACTGATAACGAAGTGCTTGCTGAGGAATTGAAGTTGAAAATTGATGAACATTTGAAAGTATTGAATGATGACTATCGCACTGAGCGGACCTCAGCTCTAAAGGAAGTCTTTGTAGAAGTGCTGCCAACAGAAACCTTTTATAAATGGCTGAAACATCAGGGCAAGGAGGGAGGTCAGAATAAATTTCCAAGAGTGTTAAAAAAGGAGAAAGCTAAGCTATGGAAAGATTTTATTGCTGAAATCGGGCAATAAGGTTTTTCAGGTAGTTATAGTTTCCTTATTTTTATAAGCGTATGATAAGGGTTTTTAGCAAGGTAACTGTACTAATCCCTGAGACGCTTGTCCTTTTAGATCACCAGGAAGCGAACAGCAAAAGTGTTATCCAGTATTCAAAATGTTGAGTTTTGAATACTTAATTGAACCATAGTTGCTTTCCTGACCAACTTAGACAGATTCAAATCTATGAGAATAAAATTAGCCCTGCCATTAATCGTATTGCTCTCCTTTTTTGCTTTTTATGCTTATGAATACTCTCTGAATCAGGATGACGAGATTACCAGCGTATATAATAATAAAGCAGCATTACGAAAAGCTTACGCAGAAAAAATCAGAAATCACATCGAACCATTCCAAGGAGATTCTGAAGCCGAAATCAAAGAAGATAATCCGGATGTGAGTGTTATTCGTGACTATCTGATGACTATGGATGTGAAATCCGGCGCTGTACCCATCAAAAAGTTTAGGGAAACATACAAAAATATCAAATCCAACCGACAGCTTTACCGAAGTGAGGAAGAGGGCTATGATTTTGAATGGGAACAAATACCAACAAATCTTTCCGGCAGAACCAGGTCTTTTTTAATTGATCCTTCCAATCCTGAGAAACTCTGGGCAGGATCAGTGACAGGGGGATTGTGGGTAAGAGATCAAATAAATAGCGCCAGTAGTCAGTGGGAGCCTGTGAAGGGGCCGTGGGAAAGTCTGTCAGTCAGCAAGATAGCTGCCGATCCCAGCAACCCTAATAATCTGTATATGGGCACAGGTGAGTCTTATACAGCAGTTGCGATGTACCGGGAATCATCGGGAATCGGTAGTGGACTCTGGAGGACGAAAGATGGAGGTGCCAGCTGGGAACAAATAGCTGGAACTGAAAACTTCGCTTATATCAACGACATTGTAGTAAGGAGCGAGGATAATCAGTCTGTCCTATATGTAGCAGTCGCTTCCGGAAGGTATAAGGGGCAGGACTATGATTCATCCCCCAACGATGGACTGTTTCGTTCGGATGATGATGGCAGTACGTGGACTCAGGTATTACCTTCATTCGTCAATGGTGTGCCTCCGGCGGTGTCTGACATTGAGTTGACTGTGGACAACCGATTGTATGTAGGAACGATGCGGAA